>NZ_LZJA01000267.1:0-29297 GCF_001666785.1 Mycobacterium sp. E3305
ATACCGGCTCTCGGCGACGACGAGGGCGACGGGGTCGCCGACGAACTTCGCCTCGCCCTCGGCCAGCGGCGGGCGCGGGGTGTCTTGGACGTCCTTGCCGGCGACGGCGTGCCAGGCCTCCCGCACGTCGGGGTTGAGGTCGGCGGCGGTGAACACCGCGCGCACGCCGGGCAGCGCCAGCGCGGCCGAGGCGTCGATGCCGTTGATCCGCGCCCGTGCGAACGGGCTGCGCACGAAGCAGGCGTGCAGCATGCCGGGCCGCGAGATGTCGTCTACGAAGCTGCCGCGGCCGGTCAGCAGCCGGCCGTCCTCAACCCGCTGGACTCGGGTGCCCGCGTATCGGGGCGCCGGAGTGGAGGGAGCCTGCACGTCCTGAGTCATCGTGCTCCATTGGTTGTCGCTAGGCGAGAAGCTGAATGTCATCATAGGAGAGTGGCGTTATCGCAGTCGAGCGGCCCGGCGCCGCGCAGCGTCGGGGTGCTGCTGGCCGCGGGAGCCGGGCGGCGCTACGGCAAGCCGAAGGTGCTGGTCGACGGGTGGCTTCAGGCCGCGGTCGACGCCCTGCGGGCCGGGGGCTGCGCGGACGTGGTCGTCGTGCTGGGCGCCGCCCAGGTGGCGGTTCCGGCCGGATCCACCGCGGTGACGGTCCGGCGGTGGCGGGACGGGCTGAGCGCCTCGGTCCGCGCCGGCCTCGAGCGGGCCGACCGGCTGCGCGCGGACTACGCGGTGCTGCACGTCGTCGACGCCCCCGATGTGGGGCCCGCGGTGGTCGCGCGCGTTCTCGGCCGGGCGATCGCATCACCCGCCGGGCTGGCGCGCGCCGCGTTCGGCGACCGCCCGGGGCATCCGGTGGTCGTCGCCCGCCGCCATTGGCCCGAGGTCCTGTCGAGCATCTCCGGCGACAGCGGCGCCGGCGCGTACCTGCGGACCCGGCGCGACGTCGAGATCGTCGACTGCGCGGATCTCGCCGGCGGTCAGGACATCGACGAGCCCTAGGCCGCCGCGGGCGGGTCGGCGGCGGGCAGCGCGGCGTCTTGGGCGGCCGCGTGCACGCGATGGCGGACGAGGTACCAGCCGCCGATCAGCCCGGGGATGCCGAGGGCCAACGCGCCGAGCAGCCAGGGGCCCTGAACCTTGTCCAGCAACATCAGGACCAGGACGCCGGCCAGGAAGGCCAGCGTCAGGTAGCCGCTGTAGGGCGCCAGCGGCATCCGGAAGTGCGGCCGCTGCACCTCACCGGCGCGGGACAGCCGGTAGAACCGCAGCTGGCTCGCCACGATCGTCCCCCAGGCGACCACCACGCCCACGGCGGCGATGTGGAGCACGATTTCGAACGCCTGGCTGGGTTTGACGGCGTTGAGCACGATGCCCAACAGGCCGACCACGGCGGTGAGCAGGATTCCGCCGTAGGGCACGCCGGTCTTGGTCATCGGCGCGGTGAATTTCGGGCCGCTGCCGTTGATCGCCATGGACCGCAATATCCGGCCCGTGGAGTACAGCCCGGCATTCAGGCTGGAGAGCGCGGCGGTGAGCACGACCAGGTTCATCACACTGCCGGCCCCGCCGAAGCCGACCTTGGAGAAGAAGGTGACGAACGGGCTCACGTGGTCGCGGTAGGCGGTGTGTGGCAGCAGCAGCGCCAGCAGGACCGTCGACCCGATGTAGAAGATGGCGATGCGAAAGACCACCGAATTGATGGCCCGCGGCATGATCTTGTGCGGATTTGGGGTCTCGCCGGCCGCGATGCCGACGAGTTCGACCGCGGCGTAGGCGAAGACCACGCCCGAGGTGACCAGCACCAGGGGCACCAAGCCGGCCGGCAGGAGTCCGCCGTGGCTGTCCCAGAGCGCCACACCGGGGTCGTGACCGTCGACCTTGAAGCGGCCGACCAGAAAGACGATGCCGACGACGAGGAACGTCACCAGGGCCAGCACCTTGATCAGCGAGGCCCAGAATTCGAGCTCGCCGAACAGCCTGACCGAGATCAGGTTCATCGCGAGCACGGCGACCAGCGCGATCAGCGCCAGCATCCACTGCGGGACGGTCTGGAACGTCGTCCAGTAGTGGCAGTAGTGCGCGATCGCGGTGGTGTCCACGATCCCGGTCATCGCCCAGTTGACGAAGTACAGCCAGCCCGCCGCGAAGGCGGCCTTCTCGCCGAAGAACTCCCGGGCGTAGGACACGAAGGATCCCGACGACGGGCGGTACAGCACCAGCTCGCCGAGGGCGCGCAGGATCAAGAAGACGAAGATGCCGCAGACCCCGTAGACGAGGAACAGCCCCGGTCCGGCCGACGCGAGCCTTCCGCCCGCGCCGAGGAACAGGCCGGTCCCGATGGCGCCGCCGAGGCCGATCATCTGGATCTGGCGATTGTTCAGGCCCTTGTGATAGCCCGAGTCTTCACGGGCGAGCCGCGCGGCGGCGCTGTCTTGCGATGACATTGGGTCCTGCCGTGTCGGCTCCGGGAAAGGCTCAGGCTAACCCACCGGTCCGCCGGCGCGCTCGGTCAGTGGCCGCGGCCCGGGCCGGTGTGTTCCCGACCAGGCCGCAGTGCTCCGCGACGCCGTCGCAGAGCCCCCGGGAACAAGACCGCGACCCTGGCCGTTAGCATGATCGACAAGTTGAGCGAACCACACTCAATGCTGGGTTGACACCACGGTGTCGGCAAGAGCAGGCTTGAGCGGGGTTCACTCAGCATAGTGGCACCAAAGAAGCTCTACTCAATCAGGAGGAATCACTATGGCTCGTGCGGTCGGTATCGACCTCGGGACCACCAACTCCGTCGTCGCAGTTCTCGAGGGCGGGGACCCCGTCGTCGTCGCCAACTCCGAGGGCTCACGGACGACCCCGTCCATCGTCGCGTTCGCGCGCAACGGCGAGGTGCTCGTCGGTCAGCCCGCCAAGAACCAGGCGGTGACCAACGTCGACCGCACCATCCGTTCGGTGAAGCGGCACATGGGCACGGATTGGTCCATCGAGATCGATGACAAGAAATACACCGCGCAGGAGATCAGCGCCCGGGTGCTGATGAAGCTGAAGCGCGACGCGGAGGCGTACCTCGGTGAGGACATCACCGACGCCGTGATCACCGTGCCGGCGTACTTCAACGACGCCCAGCGGCAGGCGACCAAGGAAGCCGGCCAGATCGCCGGCCTCAACGTGCTGCGCATCGTCAACGAGCCCACCGCGGCGGCGCTGGCGTACGGCCTGGACAAGGGCGAGAAGGAACAGACCATTCTGGTCTTCGACCTCGGCGGTGGCACGTTCGACGTGTCGCTGCTGGAGATCGGCGAGGGCGTGGTCGAGGTCCGCGCCACCAGCGGTGACAACCACCTCGGTGGCGACGACTGGGACGACAGGGTCGTCGAGTGGCTGGTCGACAAGTTCAAGGGCACCAGCGGCATCGACCTGACCAAGGACAAGATGGCGATGCAGCGGCTGCGTGAGGCCGCCGAGAAGGCCAAGATCGAGCTCTCGAGTTCGCAGAGCACCTCGATCAACCTGCCCTACATCACCGTCGACGCCGACAAGAACCCGCTGTTCCTCGACGAGCAGCTGACCCGCGCCGAATTCCAGCGCATCACCCAGGATCTGCTGGACCGCACGCGTCAGCCGTTCCAGTCTGTGATCAAGGACGCCGGCATCTCGGTGTCCGAGATCGACCACGTGGTGCTGGTGGGTGGTTCCACCCGCATGCCCGCGGTGTCCGACCTGGTCAAGGAGATGACCGGTGGCAAGGAGCCCAACAAGGGCGTGAACCCCGACGAGGTGGTGGCCGTTGGCGCCGCGCTGCAGGCGGGTGTCCTCAAGGGCGAGGTGAAAGACGTTCTGCTGCTTGATGTCACGCCGCTGAGTCTCGGTATCGAGACCAAGGGTGGCGTGATGACCAAGCTCATCGAGCGCAACACCACGATCCCCACCAAGCGGTCGGAGACCTTCACCACGGCCGACGACAACCAGCCGTCGGTGCAGATCCAGGTCTATCAGGGTGAGCGCGAGATCGCTTCGCACAATAAGCTGCTCGGCTCCTTCGAGCTGACCGGCATCCCGCCGGCGCCCCGTGGTGTCCCGCAGATCGAGGTCACCTTCGACATCGACGCCAACGGCATCGTGCACGTCACGGCCAAGGACAAGGGCACCGGCAAGGAGAACACGATCAAGATCCAGGAGGGCTCCGGCCTGTCCAAGGAGGAGATCGACCGGATGATCAAGGACGCCGAGGCGCACGCCGAGGAGGACCGTCAGCGCCGCGAAGAGGCCGACATCCGCAACCAGGCCGAGACGCTGGTCTACCAGACGGAGAAGTTCGTCGCCGAACAGCGTGGCGCCGAGGGCGGTTCGAAGGTCCCCGAGGACACCCTGAACAGGGTGGACGCGGCCGTGGCCGAGGCCAAGTCCGCGCTGGAAGGCACCGACATCTCCGCGATCAAGTCGGCGATGGAGAAGCTGGGCCAGGAGTCCCAGGCGCTCGGCCAGGCCATCTACGAGGCGACCCAAGCGGCCGGCGGTGCCGGTGGCGACGGTGCCGGAGGCCCGCAGGCCGGTTCCGCTGACGACGTGGTGGACGCGGAGGTGGTCGACGACGACCGGGAGGCCAAGTGACCGAAGGGAATCCACACGAGCAGGTGACCGTCACCGACAAGCGGCGCATCGACCCCGAAACCGGTGAAGTCCGGCGGTCCTCTCCCGGCTCGGAGCCGGGAGAGGCCGCGCCGGGCGACTTCGCGGGTGAATCACCCGAGGAGGCTGGCAAGGCCGCCGAACTTTTGGGCGACCTGCAACGGGTCCAGGCGGACTTCGCCAACTACCGCAAGCGCGCGCTGCGCGACCAGCAGGCCGCCGCGGACCGGGCCAAGGCCGGCGTCGTCAGCCAATTGCTGGGCGTGCTCGACGATCTCGAGCGGGCGCGTAAGCACGGCGACCTGGAGTCCGGCCCGCTGAAGTCGGTGGCCGACAAGCTGACCGGCGCGTTGACCGGGCTGGGCCTGGTCGCGTTCGGCGAGGAAGGCGAGGACTTCGACCCGGTGTTGCACGAAGCGGTGCAGCACGAGGGCGACGGCGGCGACGGCTCCAAACCGGTGATCGGCACGGTCATGCGGCAGGGTTACAAACTGGGCGACCAGGTCCTGCGGCACGCCCTGGTCGGGGTCATCGACACGGTGGCCGACGAGGGCGCTCCGGCGGCCGCGCCGGTCGAATCGGGCGATAACCCCGGCGCATCCGGTGAATAGACCACACAATCAGCACAACAACAGAACTCCAAAGGTGAAGGGGGTGACGCGACATGGCCCAGCGTGAATGGGTCGAAAAGGACTTCTACAAGGAGCTGGGCGTCTCCTCTGACGCCAGTCCCGAAGAGATCAAACGCGCATACCGGAAGCTGGCGCGCGACCTGCATCCGGACGCCAATCCCGACAATCCGGCCGCCGGCGAGCGATTCAAGGCGGTCTCGGAAGCGCACAACGTGTTGTCGGATCCGGCGAAGCGCAAGGAGTACGACGAGACCCGCCGCCTGTTCGCGGGCGGCGGTTTCGGCGGTCGCCGGTTCGACACCGGCGGCTTCGGTGGCTTCAACGTCGGTGGCGACGGCGCCGAGTTCAACCTCAACGATTTGTTCGATGCCGCCGGCCGCAGCGGCGGAACCAACATCGGTGACCTGTTCGGCGGCCTGTTCGGGCGCGGCGCCGGGGCCCGTCCCAGCCGGCCACGACGCGGCAACGACCTGGAGACCGAGACGCAGCTGGACTTCGTCGAGGCCGCCAAGGGTGTGGCCATGCCGTTGCGGCTGACCAGCCCGGCGCCGTGCACCAACTGCCACGGCAGCGGCGCGCGGCCGGGCACCAGCCCCAAGGTGTGCCCCACCTGCAACGGCTCCGGCGTGATCAGCCGCAACCAGGGCGCGTTCGGCTTCTCCGAACCGTGCACCGATTGCCGGGGCAGCGGCTCGATCATCGAGCACCCCTGCGACGAGTGCAAGGGCACCGGGGTCACCACCCGGACCCGCACCATCAACGTGCGGATCCCGCCGGGCGTCGAGGACGGGCAACGCATCCGGCTGCCCGGGCAGGGCGAGGCGGGCCTGCGCGGGGCCCCGTCGGGCGACCTGTACGTGACGGTACATGTGCGGCCGGACAACGTGTTTGGCCGCGACGGTGATGACCTCACCGTGACCGTCCCCGTCAGCTTCGCCGAGTTGGCTTTGGGCTCAACGATTTCGGTGCCCACGCTGGACGGCAAGGTCGGCGTGCGGGTGCCCAAGGGCACGTCCGACGGACGCATCCTGCGGGTGCGTGGTCGGGGCGTTCCCAAGCGCAGCGGCGGCAACGGGGACCTGCTGGTCACCGTCAAGGTCGCCGTGCCGCCCAACGTCGAGGGCGCCGCGGCGGAGGCGCTGGAGGCGTACGCGGCCGCCGAGCGGGCCAGTGGGTTCGACCCGCGAGCGGGATGGGCGGGTAACCGCTGATGGCCAAGAATTCACGGGAGGAATCCCGGACGTTCCTGATCTCGGTGGCCGCCGAGCTGGCCGGCATGCACGCCCAGACCCTGCGCACCTACGATCGCCTCGGCCTGGTCAGTCCGCGCCGCACTTCCGGTGGGGGACGGCGGTATTCGGAGCACGACGTCGACCTCCTGCGTGAGGTGCAGCGGCTGTCCCAGGACGAGGGCGTCAACCTGGCCGGCATCAAACGCATAATCGAGCTGACCAACCAGGTCGAGGCCTTGCAGGCGCGGGTGAAGGAGTTGACCGAGGAGCTGGCGCAGGTGCGCGCCGGCCAGCGCCGCGACCTGGCGGTGGTGCCCAAGAGCACCGCCGTGGTGGTCTGGCAGCCGCGCAGAGGCCGTTAGCCTTCAGTCCTCGGGCAGTTTGTCGAGGGTTTTGCGGGCTTCCTTGCGGAAGATCTCGTGCTCGTCGTCGAGGTATTTCGCGACGGCGTCGCGCACACCCGTAGCGCGTTGACGCACCAGCGCCTTCATGGCCGGGATGCGGGAGGCCGGATACGGAAGCTGGCTCACCGCTAGCTCTTTCGCCTCCTCGGTCTTGATTTGGCCGATCCATTCCACCAGCAGCGATTTGGTGGGAAAGTCGCGCTCGGAGCGAATCAGGGCGGCGATACGCGGGAAGTCGGAGCGCTCGCAAATTTTGGCCAGCGCGAAGCCGGCGGCTTCGAGTTCCAGGTTGCTGAGCGGAGGCTCGATGTTGAACTGATCAAACAGGACGTCTACGGCGGCGCGGTTTCCTTTGGCGTGCTTAGTGATCAGGTTACGGATCAGTCCGGCACGCCACGCCCGGCGGTCCTCATTACGAGGAACGCGTTCATCGAGGTGTTGCAGCCAGTCCACGACGATTGGCACCGCCTGCGGATAGTCGTTGGGTGAGTTCACCAATTCCCAGACTGTGTCTTCGGGGATGCCTGCGGCGTCGAGTTCCCGTTTCATCGCCTGCTCGGATTCCGGCCAAGTAGCGGGGTCGCCTGGTGATCTCATGAGAGGTTGATGCTTTGATCGATCTCCACGTTCAACCCCGGGTAGTCCGTTCGCAAGGTGTCCTCCACGCTGCCGACGTTGGTGCGGCCTTTGTCCACCACGATGACCAACTTGTAGCCGTTGTCCCGTGCCCACTGTGCCATGTCCCGGATCTGCCGCGTGGCGTCCAGCTTCTGCACGTTCTTCACCTCGCGCACCACGTGATTGCGGTCATCGATCTCATCCGGAATTCGTGTTCTGATCGCGCCTGTCTGCGGGTCGGTCACACGAATCGGTCGCTTGGCGTCTTGGTCGATGCCGGCGAGTTGTTCGGCGCGGCGGCCCTTGAGGCGGTTATCGTTGACCCGTTGCGTCGGAGTCGGATCCACCCGTCGTGGCACCAGGGTGAGCAGCGTCTTCACCGTAGGCAACGCGGCGTTCATGGCGGTGGTGGCCGACGTCAGGTCCGTCATCGAGGTGGTGGCCGTGGTCCGCAGCGCCGTGTTCAGCCCGTTGATCTGGGTGACCGCCGTCGCGATGAACGTCCGCTTGATGGCCTCGGTGATGAGGTGCAGTTGCGGCGGATAACCGTCCAGGATCTTGACGATCAGATCGAGGCTGCGGACGACGAAGGCCATGTCGTCCTTGACCGATTTGAGCTTGTCCCCGTAGTCCTTGGCCGCGCGCGACAGGTCCCCGCACGCGCTGGCGATGTCGGTGCTGACGACGCGCGCCTCATTGAGCCGGTCGACGACGAACGCGATCTCCGCCGCCTCGACGTCGACGATGAGCCGCTGCTCCTCTGGTGAGGGCTGGTCGTCGATGTGCACCAGGTCGTGCCCGAACGTCTCCCACGCCGACCCGACCGCATGCACCCGGTCGGGGTGCCCGTCGGGCCAGCCGTCGGTGATCTGACCACGCACCAGGTCCCAGTGCGGCGGTTCCGGATCGCCGCCCCCGGCGACCGAGCCGACATCGACCGCCGCGTCGATGTAGGTTCCGGCGGACTGGCCCGGCGGCGTGATCGGCGCCCCAAAGGCGTCGCGCTGGTTGAGGGTGGACGCCTCTTCGGTCTCGTCGTGGTTGATGCCGTCCTGGCGCAACAGGGTACCGAGGTTGTCGAAGACGTTGACCAGCCGGAAGGAGACCTGGCCGGCCTCGTCGGCGGCGGTGTCGAAGGCCGCCGCCCACTGCGGGCCGACCCCGTGCGTCCCGGCGGCGTTGGCTGCCTGGACGCCGGCGAGTTTGCGCAACGCGGCGGCGGCGTGGTCGCTGTTCTCCTTGTAGGCAGCGGCCGCGTCGTAGAACAATTCCGGATCGACGTCCGTCACTCCCCGCCCCGCTCTCCCACCGGCGAACCGATTCTATGGCAGCCTGGGATTTCGCGTTTACACCCGGAAAGGGGCCACCTCATGTCGTATGACCTGACGGTCTACGCGGCCGGCAGCGTCGACGACGAGGAGTTGGAGGCGATCGTCGAATCCGTCCCCGGGCTGTCGATCGGGGACAGCGGGGACGGTGAGGTCACCGTGGTGCGCGGCAAAGACGACACCTATGCATTTACCGTGTTCGGGCCCCACGAGATCGAGCCCGAGGACGTGCCCGACGACGTCGTGCCCTACCTTCTCGAGCCGGCCATCAGCTGGCAGATCAGCGTGGAGGGCAGCGACCCGGCCGAGGTCCGGCCGGCGCGGCGGTTCGCCAAGGCGTTGGCCGTCGCCGCGGGGGGAGTGGCGGTCGACGAACAGACCGAGGACATCCTCGGTGCCCGAGGGGCTCGCAAGGCCAGCCGACCCAACAGCGAGTTGATCCGAGTCCTCAAGCTTGATTGGTACTCGCCGGTGTCGGCGCCCAACGCCCCGACGCTCTGGCTCGAACTCGCGAGAAAGCTCCTCCCCGAGGCCCTTCCGCGCCGCTTCGGCGAATCGGACCCGCTGCGTTACCGACTAGACCGCGACGGTGACGCCCGGTTCGTGGACGTCTATTCCGATGTGGCGCGGTTCAAGGCGACGTTCCCCTGCCTCGAGGGCGGGCTCTTCCCGAAAGAGTGGGGCGGTGTCTGCGTCGACACTCTGTGGATTGTGGCCGAGCCGCTGGACGACCCGCGCTGGCGAAACTCCGTGCGCCGGTTCTTCGTCGAGTTCGCCCGCCGGCGCGGCAGCGTGCTGGCTACCGGCGAGGTGCTGCGCAACCACAAGCTCTCCGGGCCGACCGACGTCAACAAGGACGTCAGCGGCCTGTTGCGCGGGGCGGACGGGATACTCGGTCTACCGTCCCACCCGATCTGGTGGATCTGGTTCGGCACCGAGTACCTGCCGATCGTCCGCGAATATCTGCCGTCCGAGGGCACCACGTTCTACGACGAGGGGGCGCTTTTCGCCGCCACCGAGGAGCCCACGGACCGCGGCCAGCTCGCGGCGCTGCCCGATCCGTTCCCGAAAAGCCTTCGGGTCGGCGAGATTCCGCCGGAATACGGACCGCCGAACAGCCCGACCAATACGCCGGCGGCTATCCGCCCCACATCGAGGTGTTGACCTCGGCGTTGTGGGTGTAGTTGCGGTGCGCGATGTGCGCGTTGAGGTGCATGTCGAACACCTGCTCGCTCGTCTCGTCCGCCCAGCGCTGCCAGTGCTGCACCCGCTCGAGAAAGACGTCGAACCCCACGCCCTCCCACGTGCCCTGCAGGCCTTGCAGATCCTTGGCCACCTCGGACAGTCGGTCCTTCATCACGAGGCAGAACTGGCGCATCGCGTCGGCCGCGTCCACCAGTTCGTCCTCGTTGACGGTGCGTCGGGCCATGATTACACCCCCGGGGGTTCGAGGGCTCGAAAGGCGTTGGCCCCGTTGGTTTCCATCTGCGCGTAGGCATTGGCGGCCGCCGACAGCGATTCCCCGATCCAGCGCAGGTCGGCGAGCATGGCTTCGCATTCTTCGTCGATGTCCGACCAGACTTTGAGGTATGCCGTGGCCGCCTGACCCGTCCAGGTGCGGCCAAGGTCGCCCATCTGCGTTCCCAATTTGCGCCGCAGGCCCTCGATCTCGTCCGCCGCGCCGGTGGTGTCCCTGGATGCGCGGGTCAGCTCGGCACAGTAGACGCGCAGCTCGTTGGCCCCCATGGTGAGCAGGCTACCCTCGGCGCATGGGTTGGCGCGACACAGTGACGGAGCTGGCGCAGGCCGACCTGGACGGCCTGGTCGACGCCGCGGTCACCTTCGCGGCCGAGCGTATCGCCGCGGCGGGCGAGTTCCTGCCGTTCGCGCTGGCCGTGTCCGCTCAGGGTCAGCGCCAGGCCGTCCAGCCGAACTACCCGCGCGGCCGGGATCTACGGGTGGCCGAGCAGCTCGCCGCCCAGTGGCGCGGGCTCATCGAGGTGAAGGACTCGCTGCGCGCCGCAGTGGTGGCGGTGAACGTGACGCTGACCGAACAGCACCGGGACGGCATCGAGCTCACCGCCGAGCACCGCGAGGGCGTGGCGATCGGATTGATCTTCCCCTACACGCTGGACGCGGCGGGCCGGTTGGCGCTGGAGACGCCGTCCGCTCACCGGGCGGAGCGCCGCGTCTGGGTCGCGTGAGCGCTACGTCGGCGGCGGCAGGTCCCTGAGCTTCGCCAGCGCGTCGGCGACCCGGGTCTCCAGGTCGACAATGTCCTCGTCCGCCCACTCGTCGGCGAATTCAGTTGCCTCGCCGATTGCTTCGTTGATTCGCCTGGTCACCTCCTGGGCGCCCAGGGCCAGTATGTCGGGATCGATGACCAGGCCGGTCAGGCGCAGGTGGCCGTTCATGGTCACCTCGACCGTGCCGGTCTGGTCGCTGACCACGATCGCCACCCGTTGCATCCGACGGACCTGTTCGTCGAGAAGCGCTATGACCGCCTGGAAGTGCTCGGTCATCCTCCCGATTTGGGGGTGGGTCGGGTCGGACATCGCGAATCCCTATGCGTGAATCGAGAATTGGGAGACCGCGGGCTCGCCCGGCCGCGCGCAGCGGTAGCCGCCGCGGCGCAGCGCGTCGGTCGGCGCGGTCATCGGCTCGAAGCAGACGATCCGCGTCGCGGGGTCGTCGCCGGTGGGCGCGAAGATCTGCGTGGCCGGATACCCGCTTTCGAAGCGCACCTCGATGCGGCGGCCGCCGCCGGAGACCGCGAACACCGCGCCGTCGGGCACCTCGTCGTAGGCATCGTCGAAAGCCTTGTCTCCCAAGGATTCCGAGAGGGCCGGCTGAGGTTCGGATTCGCCGGTGGGCAGCCCAACGTCGTCGAGGAGCAGGTGTCGCAGCGGCGGGGCCTCGATCACCCACTCGGCGCGCGGGATGTCGGGCAGCTGCAGGTAGGGGTGAAAGCCGAAGCACAGCGGGACGGCGCGGTCGCCGGTGGCGGTCACCGTGGTGCGCACCGTCAGTGTCCGCTCGGCCAGCCGCACCGCCACCGTCAGCACATGCGGGTAGGGAAAGCTGGCCAGCAATCGCGGATCGGCGGCGAAGTCCAACTCGGCCACCAATTCGTCGGCCGACTCCGCCGTCACCCGCCAGCCCGGGTAGGCGGCGAGCACGCCGTGGATCGGCAGGCCGTTGGGATCGGCGCGAACCCCGTTGTCGCCCGGTGTCAGCGTCGTCGTCACGCCTTGCGCGGTATAGCTGTTGGCGCCCAGGCGGTTTGCCCAGGGATACAGGATCGGGATCCCCATCGTCTTGCCATTGGCCACATAGGCGTCCAGCCCGCGCCGTTGCCCCAACAGCTCCACGCCGGCGTCGCTGAGCGAGGTTCCGATCATGCCCGCCCCGGGCACGAACTCGGCGGTCAGCGCCGATGCCTGGTCGCGCAGGGTGACGACGCGCATGCCTACCTCCACAGTGGGTCGTGCTGAATGTGTTCAGGCGGAGCGCCTTTGGCGATCAGCGCGGCTTTGGTGGCCCGCACCATCGCCGGCCCGCCGCAGATCAGGATCTGCCGGTCGCCCCACCCGCCGTACTTGGTCACCACGTCGGGGAGCCGGCCGGTTTGGCGCACATGCAGTCCGCGTGGCGGCGTGCAGTCGGGATAGTCGGCGGCCCACGCCGGGTCGGCGCTGTATTCGGATACCGGCGAGACCGACAGCCACGGGTTGTGCGATGCCACCTGCCACAGGGTCGGCAGGTCGTAGAGCTCGCAGCGGTAGCGGGCGCCGAAGAACAGGTGCACGCGCGGGTTCACGGCGTATCGGCTGAGGTCCATGATCAGCGCGCGCAGGGGCGCCAGGCCGGTGCTGCCGGCGACCATCAGCACGTCGCCGCCGTCCCGGTCCACCCGCAGGCCGCCGTGCGGGCTGGACAGCCGCCACCGGTCGCCTGGCCGCGTCTCGTTGACGATGGCGGTGCTGACCAGGCCGCCGGGCACCACGCGGACGTGGAACTCGATGCCGCCGCCCGGGTCCGCCGGGATGGCGGGGGACAGGTAGCGCCAGCGCCGCGGGCACTGCGGGACGTGGGCGTTGACGTACTGGCCGGCGTGATAGTCCATCGGGCGGTCGAGCTGCAGCCGGACCACGGCGAGGTCGCGGGACACCCGCATGTGCTCGATCACCGTGCCGTCCCACCAGGCGGGGCCCTCCTCGGCGTCGGCCGCGCCCCGCATCACCCCGGTGATCAGGTTGAGCGACTGGGTCGCGGCCTCGGCGACGGCGTCGGTCCAGGCGTCGCCGAGGTGAGTCCGCAGCGACGAGAACAACGCCTGCCGCAGCGTGTCGTAATGCTGCGGCAGCACACCGTATTTGCGGTGATCCCGGCCGAGCTGGGCGAGGAAGGCCACCGGTTCCTGGGCTCGCTGGTCGACGAGTTCGCCGTACACCCAGCGCAGGGCGTGGGCGAAAGCGGTGCGCTGATCACCCATTTCGGGCGGGAACAGGTCGCGCACCGAGACGTCGAGGCCGAACCACTGGGTGTAGAACCGCCGGACCAGCTCGTTGTCGGGCCCGGCCTCGCCCTGGGCGAAGGCGTCGCGCAGCACCCGCAACGCGTCGGTGTCCTCGAGCCCCACGGGGCCCGATTCTAGGCGCGCCGCGCGCCGGCAATCCCGATCAGCACGGCCCCGGCGGCCACCCAGCAGCACAGCACGACGCCGGCCGTGGTCGCCCCGGCACCGGAGAAGAACGCCGTCGATCGCAGCAACGTGGCGTTGGCCCCTTGCGGCAGCAGCTGGCCCAGCGCGCCCCACCCGGACGGCAACATCTCCGGGGCGCTCATCAGTCCCGACAGCGGGTTGCCCAGCAGCATGGCGACCGCGACCGCGCTGCTCAGGCCGACCCGGCCGAACAGCGTGCCCAGCGCCAGCGTTGGCAACGTCATCGCCAATGTGCCCAGCGTGAGCCCGGCGGCAACGCCCCAGAAATTTTGATCGACCGACCCGAGCACGTAGCGCAGCAACACCGCGACGGTCGCGGCGGCCGCGACCGAAAATGCGCTTGCGACAGCGAAATTCAGCCAGGGTCGGCGCGGAAATGCCAGCAACAGCACGATGGCGGGCAGGATTCCGGCCAGGGTGATCGGCAGCGCGGATGCGGCCAGGCCTGCGCCGCGCGGGTCGTCGGCCGGCAGCGGGGCCAGGTCTTCGGTGCGCAAGGGCGCGCCCGTACGTTGCGCGACGCGGTCGCCGATCTGCGTCAGCAGTTGTGCCACGGTCGGGCTCGCCCCGGATGCGAGCAGCAGGGTGGGGCCCTTGGGGGTGACCACGAGGCCGCCGTAGCCGTCGCGGTTGCGGATCGCCGACCGCAGCGCGGCCTCGTCCGGGTAGGTGGTCACGGTGAAGCCGCCCGGAGCGGCGGTATCGAGCTGGCTGTTGATCAGCCCGGTTACCAGGCCGGGCCCCACCAGGCCGATCGGAATGTGGTGTGGCTTCGAGCGTGCCGCCGGCAGCGCGAAGGCGACGCAGATGATGGCCACCGCGACGGTCATCGCCGCGACGATTCCCGTAGCACGCAAGAGTGGCAGCGCCGGACGGGAGTGTGCCGGCCGGCCGTGCTGGGGAAGCGACTGCGTGATCATGCGCTACCTCCTTTTCATCAGCAGATGAAATATGACGTTCGCAGCGTAACGGCCGTGTTCAATATTTTCAACGACTAGTGAAATGATACGGTCGTCCTATGCCGCCACCTGCCGCTTCCCCCGCGGGCGCGAAAAGAGCGCCCGGCGCCGGAGGCGCGCAAAAGCGCAGGGGCCGCCGCCAGGGCGAGCCCGTGTCGAAGGACGTGGTGCTCCGAGCGGCCAAGCGGCGGTTCGCCGCGCAGGGCTTCGAGAAGACGACGCTGCGTCAGATCGCGGACGACGCACACGTGGACGCCGCGATGGTGCTGTACCTGTTCGGTTCCAAGGCCGAGCTGTTCCGTGAGTCGATGCGGCTGATCCTGGACGGCGACGTGCTGGTCGCCGCGATGACCGACGGCCCACGCGAGGACGTCGGCGTGCGGTTGGTGCGGGCCTACCTGCGGATCTGGGAAGAGCCGGAAACCGGCCCGACCATGGTCGCCATGCTGCACTCGGCGATGCTGAACTCCGATGCGTACGAGGCCTTCCGCGAGTTCATGCGCGGCTACGTGATGGCGGCCATCTCCGGCGTCCTGGGCGAGGGGCCCGACACCGTGCTGCGGGCCAACCTGGCGGGGACCAACCTGGTGGGCACCGCGTTGTTCCGCTACGTGATGCGGGTGGGGCCGCTTGCCGAGCTGCGCACCGACGAGGTCGTCGCGCTGATCGCGCCGAGCGTGCAGCGCTATCTCACCGGCGACGCGGACGAACTCGACCTGCCGGCGGCCTATCGCCCGTGACCCGGGCTCAGCCCTGCTTGACGGTGTTGGCCGCCCCGGCGTTGGCGACGTTGGGTGAACCCCAGTGGTACGTCACCGCGTTGCCGGTTCCGGAGGTGCTCACCGCGTCCGTGCTGTCGACCGCGACGCGGTTGCCGTGGCCGGACACGCTGACGCTGGTGCAGTGGCCGGTGACGGTGACAGTGTTGGTCTGACCGCTGACCGAGAGGTAGCCGCCCTGGCAGCGGACGGTCTTCGTCGTGCCCGTCCCGTTGACCTGCAACGTTCCGGCCTCAGGGACGGTGGCCGACGGGCCGTCGGCACCCAGGTCGGTGCGGAATCCGGCGACGGCCAGCCCCGCCAGCGCCAGTCCGCCGACCACGATGGCAAGCCTGAAGGCGCGGCGCCCATCGGTCCGCTCCTGGTGTGGTTCTGTCTGCGTCATCGTTACCCGGGTACCCGGTGCACCGTAGTGCTCAAAACTCGTTAGAGTTGAGCGGAACACACTCAACCTTGACGACGTTGAACATCGCGACAAGCATTTTCCCTACGTACCGAACGGAGGCGTCGTGGACTCTTTCAACCCGACAACCAAGACGCAAGCGGCGCTGACCTCGGCGCTCCAGGCGGCCTCGGCCGCCGGTAACCCCGAGATCCGGCCCGCGCACCTGCTGATGGCCCTGCTGACGCAGGCCGACGGGATCGCGGGGCCGCTGCTGGAGGCTGTCGGCGTCCAGCCCGCGACCATCCGCGCCGAGGCCGAGCGCCTGGTCGAGCGGCTGCCGCAGGCCAGCGGCGCCAGCTCGCAGCCCCAGCTGTCGCGCGAATCGCTGGCCGCCATCACCACCGCCCAGCAACTGGCGACCGAGATGGACGACGAGTACGTCTCCACCGAGCACCTGCTGGTCGGCCTGGCCACGGGAGATTCCGACGTGGCCAAGCTGCTGACCGGCCACGGCGCGTCGCCGCAGGCGCTGCGCGACGGCTTCGTCAAGGTGCGCGGTAGCGCCCGCGTCACCAGCCCCGAGCCGGAGGCCACCTACCAGGCGCTGGAGAAGTACTCGACCGACCTGACCGCGCGCGCCCGCGAGGGCAAGCTCGACCCGGTCATCGGGCGCGACAACGAGATCCGCCGCGTCGTGCAGGTGCTGAGCCGGCGCACCAAGAACAACCCCGTGCTGATCGGCGAGCCCGGCGTCGGCAAGACCGCGATCGTGGAGGGCCTGGCCCAGCGCATCGTGGCCGGCGACGTACCGGAGAGCCTGCGCGACAAGACCGTCATCAGCCTGGACCTGGGCTCGATGGTGGCCGGCGCCAAGTACCGCGGCGAATTCGAGGAGCGGCTCAAGGCCGTCCTTGACGACATCAAGAACTCCGCCGGCCAGATCATCACGTTCATCGACGAGCTGCACACGATCGTCGGCGCGGGCGCGACCGGCGAGGGCGCGATGGACGCCGGCAACATGATCAAGCCGATGCTGGCCCGCGGCGAGCTGCGGCTGGTCGGCGCCACCACGCTCGACGAGTACCGCAAGTACATCGAGAAGGACGCCGCCCTGGAGCGGCGCTTCCAGCAGGTGCTGGTCGGCGAGCCGTCGGTGGAGGACACCGTCGGCATCCTGCGCGGCCTGAAGGACCGCTACGAGGTGCACCACGGGGTGCGCATCACCGACTCGGCCCTGGTGGCCGCGGCGACGCTGTCCGACCGCTACATCACCGCGCGCTTCCTGCCCGACAAGGCCATCGACCTGGTCGACGAGGCCGCCTCGCGCTTGAAGATGGAGATCGACTCGCGGCCCGTCGAAATCGACGAGGTCGAGCGCCTGGTGCGCCGCCTCGAGATCGAGGAGATGGCGCTGGCCAAGGAGGAGGACGAGGCGTCCAAGGAGCGGCTGGAGAAGCTGCGCTCCGAGCTGGCCGACCAGAAGGAGAAGCTGGCCGAGCTCACCACCCGCTGGCAGAACGAGAAGAGCGCGATCGACGTGGTCCGCGAGCTCAAGGAGCAGCTGGAGGCGTTGCGCGGGGAGTCCGAGCGCGCCGAGCGCGACGGCGATCTGGCCAAGGCCGCCGAACTGCGCTACGGGCGCATCCCCGAGGTCGAGAAGAAGCTCGACGCGGCGCTGCCCCAGGCCGAGGCGCGCGAGAACGTGATGCTCAAGGAGGAGGTCGGGCCCGACGACATCGCGGAGGTGGTGTCGGCGTGGACCGGCATCCCCGCCGGGCGGATGCTCGAGGGCGAGACCGCCAAGCTGCTGCGCATGGAAGACGAGCTGGGCAAGCGCGTCATCGGCCAGAAGCGTGCGGTGACGGCCGTGTCCGACGCGGTGCGTCGCAGCCGGGCCGGGGTGGCCGACCCCAACCGGCCGACCGGGTCGTTCATGTTCCTCGGGCCGACCGGTGTCGGTAAGACCGAGCTGGCCAAGGCGCTGGCGGAGTTCCTGTTCGACGACGAGCGCGCGATGGTCCGCATCGACATGAGCGAGTACGGCGAGAAGCACTCGGTCGCCCGGCTCGTCGGCGCCCCGCCCGGCTACATCGGTTACGACCAGGGCGGCCAGCTGACCGAGGCGGTGCGGCGGCGCCCGTACACGGTGATCCTGTTCGACGAGATCGAAAAGGCGCACCCGGACGTGTTCGACGTGCTGCTGCAGGTGCTCGACGAGGGCCGGTTGACGGATGGTCAGGGCCGCACGGTCGACTTCCGCAACACCATCCTGATCCTGACGTCCAACCTCGGGTCGGGCGGCAGCGAGGAGCAGGTGATGGCCGCGGTGCGCTCGGCGTTCAAGCCGGAGTTCATCAACCGGCTCGACGACGTGATCATCTTCCACGGCCTCGAGCCCGGCGAGCTGGTGTCGATCGTCGACATCCAGCTGGCCCAGCTGCAGAAGCGGCTGGCGCAGCGTCGGCTGACGCTGGAGGTGTCGCTGCCGGCCAAGCAGTGGCTGGCCCAGCGCGGGTTCGACCCGGTGTACGGCGCGCGGCCGTTGCGCCGGCTGGTGCAGCAGGCCATCGGCGACCAGTTGGCCAAGCTGCTGCTGGCCGGTGACATTCACGACGGCGACACCGTGCCGGTGAACGTCAGCCCGGACGGCGATTCGCTGATCCTGGGCTGATGCTGCTCGAACGTCGACTTGTTGTGGGCATTTCATCCGAAAGAGCCCAACAAGTCGACGTTCGGCGCATCAGTGGAGTGTTTGGTCCTGTGACTGGGTTGTGACCGACCGGACTTATTTATTCCGGAGCAAATGCGGATACCCTGTGTGGGATGGTCCCCCTTTGGTTCACGCTCTCCGCGCTGTGCTTCGTCGGCGCGGGCGTGTTGCTGTACGTCGACCTCGATCGACGCCGCGGACGCAGCAGGCGCCGCAAATCCTGGGCGCGGTCGCACGGGTTCGACTATGAGCGGGAATCGGCCGACATCCTCAAGCGCTGGAAGCGCGGTGTCATCTCGACGGTCGGCGACATCGCCGCCGAGAACGTCGTGCTGGGTCAGATCCGCGGCGAGGCGGTGTACATCTTCGACCTCGAGGAAGTCGCCACCGTGATCGCGCTGCACCGCAAGGTGGGCACCAACGTCGTGGTGGACCTGCGGCTCAAGGGGCTCAAAGAGCCACGGGAGAGCGACATTTGGCTGCTGGGCGCGATCGGCCCGCGGATGGTGTACTCCACCAACCTGGACGCCGCCCGGCGGGCCTGCGACCGCCGCATGGTCACCTTCGCGCACACCGCCCCGGACTCCGCCGAGATCATGTGGAACGAGCAGAACTGGACGCTGGTCGCCATGCCCATCACCAGCACCCGCACCCAGTGGGACGAGGGCCTGCGCACCGTGCGTCAGTTCAACGACCTGTTGCGGGTGCTGCCGCCGCTGCCGGAGGAGACCCAGCAGGAGGCGGGCGCGCCCGCGGGGCTGCGCGGCGCGGCGCCCAGCCGCCCGCTGGCGCCCGCCGGCCGCGCCGAGCTGCCGCCCCGGCGTCCGCAGCAGGACGTGGCCGGGCTACTGGGCTCCGACGTTCAGGCGTCCGCGCGCCGGCCGGCCGAGCCGATCCGGCGGGAGCAGCGCGGCCCGGACGCCGTTCGCCGCCCGCCGCCGGCGGGGCGCAACGGCCACCAGGCCACCAACTATCAGCACTGACGGCGCGCCGGGCGCCGGGTGGGCGGCGCGGCCGCCGTCATTAGGATGTCGCTCATGCCTCGTCCCGTAGCCCTGATCACCGGGCCCACCTCGGGGATCGGCGCCGGCTACGCGCGACGCTATGCCAACGACGGATACGACCTGGTCCTGGTCGCCCGCGACGTCGACCGGCTGACCGACCTCGCTGGCGAACTGCAGGGCCGCGCCGGCAACATCGAGGTGCTGCCCGCCGACCTGGCCGACGCCGCCGGCCGCGACCAGGTCTGCGAACGGCTGTCCCGCGGGGTGCGCGTCCTGGTGAACAACGCCGGCTTCGGCACCTCCGGCGACTTCTGGGCGACCGATCCCGCGCTGCTGCAGTCGCAGCTCGACGTCAACGTCACCGCGGTCATGCACCTCACCCGGGCGGCCCTGCCCGCCATGCTGGACGCCGGCGCCGGCACCGTGATCAACATCGCGAGCGTCGCGGGGCTGGTGCCGGGCCGCGGCTCGACCTACTCGGCATCCAAGGCGTGGGTCATCTCGTTCAGCGAGGGCCTGTCCGTCGGCCTGCAGGGCACCGGCGTCGGGGTGCACGCCGTGTGTCCGGGCTACGTGCACACCGAGTTTCACGCCCGCGCCGGGATCGACATGGCCAAGTCACCGTCGTTCATGTGGCTCGAGGTCGACGACGTGGTGAACCAGAGCCTGGCCGACATCGCGCGCGGCAAGGTGATCAGCATCCCCGGCCTGCAATACAAGGCGATCATCGCCGTGGAGCGGATGATTCCGCGGACCCTGATGCGGGCCGTGACCAAGCGGATCGGCGGTGGCCGTGGCCGGACCTGACGCGCACACCGACTCCCGCGAGGAGCTGGCCGACCTGGTGCGCCGGCTGTCGGTGGTGCACGGCAAGGTGACACTGTCGTCGGGCAAGGAGGCCGACTACTACGTCGACCTGCGCCGCGCGACCCTGCACCACCGGGCCTCCGCCCTGATCGGCACGCTGATGCGCGACCTCACCCACGACTGGGACTACGCGGTGGTCGGCGGCCTCACCCTGGGCGCCGACCCGGTCGCCACGGCCGTCATGCACGCGCCGGGCCGCCCGATCGACGCGTTCGTCGTGCGCAAGTCCGCGAAAACCCATGGGCTGCAACGCCTTATCGAGGGCTCCGAGGTCGCGGGCAAGCGCGTGCTGGTCGTCGAGGACACCAGCACGACGGGGGCGTCGGCGCTGACCGCGGTGCGCGCCGTCCAAGAGGCAGGCGGGCACGTGGTCGGCGTGGCCACGGTCGTGGACCGTTCCACCGGCGCGGCCGAGGCCATCGAGGCCGAGGGCCTGCCGTACCGCAGCGTGCTGGGCCTCGCCGATCTGGGGCTGGGCTAGGCCGTCATCGCTGTGCGCACCTTCCTCGCGATGGCCGCTTGCCTGCTGGCTTGCCTGACGGGTTGCTCGGGCGCCAGCCAGCCCGTCCGCCCCTACGGCGCGCAGGGCGCCCGCTTCGGGGAATCGCTTTCGCTGCTGGGCTGGAACATGGCGGTGTCGAACCTGCGGTGGGACGGCGACTACGTGCTGATCGACGTCGACGCCTCGGCGGCCAACCCGCAGGCGCCGCACGCCAAACCCGAGGACATCCGGTTCGGGCTCTACGGGGCGCTGTCGCACCCGATGGAGTCCAACGGGCTGGGCAGTTGCGACCGCCCGGCGGGCCAGGCGCCCGACGTCCACGCGCCGCTGTCGGCCTCCGGCGACCGGCTCGCCGGGACGGTTTGCCTTGGGCCGCTTAAGGATCGCAGTCAGGTCCGCGGCGTGTACACCTACTCGCCGCGCGACCGGATCCCGAACAGCTCGGCGGCCTACCCGGCCGCGTTCCCGGTGGGGCTGATGCCCACCAACGCCAACGACACCGGCCTGTCGGTGAAGACCGTCAGTCTGTCGGCCTGGCGCGCCGACGGCGCCCCGATGACGAAGGCGCAGCTCGGCGATCCGGCGGCGTTCAACGGCACCGGCTACATGCTGCTCGGGCTGGAAGCCGACGGGCTGGCCGCCCGGTATCGCGACGAGTCGGCCAACCGCGGCGGCCCGCTGATGCTGCTCGCGTCCCCGACGCTGCCCGGCGCCGGGCTGAACCCGGCCTGCTCGGCGTACGGGTCGTCGGTGCTGATCCTGCCCGACGCCTCGCTGGACGCGGTGCACTTCAGCGCGTCGTTGTGCACGCAGGGCGAGATCAACGAGGCGCTGCTCTACGCGACGGTGGCGGTCGACGGCACGCACGCCGCGGTGTGGACGCCGCGATGAGCGAACCGGGGCCCGGGCCGACCGAATGGGCCGCACCGGCCGCCGGGGTGGGGCCGTGGCCCGGCGACCCGCCCGACGACCCGCGATACGACCCGGTCCTGTTGCGCGAGGGCGACACTCGCAACGTCGTCGACGCCTATCGGTACTGGACGCGCGAGGCGATCATCGCCGACATCGACCGCCGCCGCCATCCCCTGCACGTGGCGATCGAGAACTTTGGGCACGACGCCAACATCGGCTCGGTGGTGCGCACCGCCAACGCCTTCGCGGTGCACACCGTGCACATCGTCGGCCGGCGGCGGTGGAATCGCCGCGGCGCCATGGTGACCGACCGCTATCAGCGGCTGTGCCATCACGACAGCACCGCCGACCTGCTGGGCTTCGCCGCCGGTGCCGGGCTGACGGTGGTCGCGGTGGACAACGTCCCGGGCGCGACCCGGCTCGAGGAGACCGCGCTGCCGCGGGACTGCCTGCTGGTGTTCGGTCAGGAGGGCCCGGGCATCACCGACGACATCCGCGCGGGCGCCGCGATGGCGGTGTCGATCGCCCAATTCGGCTCGACGCGGAGCATCAATGCCGGGGTGGCCGCCGGGATCGCGATGCACGCCTGGGTCCGGCAGCACGCCGACCTGTCCGACGCGTGGTAGCGGCGTCGCTTTCCCGCTTGCGCATCGAATGTGCGCACAGGGCGGGGATTTTCGGCGTGTCGCCGCCCTCAGCGCACACTCGAAGCCAAGGGTTCACCCGCGACGGCGTGGGATACCTCGTCCGGCCGAGCCGAGGCGAATAGACCCCAAGTTGAGCCGGGCTCGCGGCCGTCCGCATACGTTGAGAGGGTGCGTGACGTGATTGCCGAGCTGATGTCGATCTGGCGTGCCGGCGATATTGCGGGGCTGGGCACGGTGGTGCGTACCTTCCGGTCCGCGCCGCGCCCGCCGGGGGCGGCGATGGTGGTCGCGCCGGACGGCTCGGTCACCGGGTCGGTGTCGGGCGGCTGCGTGGAGGGTGCGGTGTACGACCTCGCCGCCGAGGCTGCGAAGACCGGGGCGCCTCGGCTGGAGCGCTACGGAGTCAGCGACGACGACGCGTTCACGATCGGCCTGACGTGCGGCGGCGTCATCGACGTGTTCGTCGAACCGGTCTCGCGCGCGTCGTTTCCCGAGCTCGGCGCAGTGGCCGACGACATCGCCGAGCGTCGCGCGGTGGCGACCGCCACCGTCGTCGCCCACCCCGACCCGGACTGGGTGGGCCGGCGGATCGTCATCCGGCCCGACGGCGTGGCGGGTTCGCTGGGCTCGGCGCGCGCCGACGCCGCGGTCGCCGACGACGCGCGCGGGCTGCTCGCGCTGGGCCGCAGCGACGTCCTCGTGTACGGGCCCGACGGGCAGCGGCTCGGCGACGGCATGGAGGTCTTCGTGTCCAGCTTCGCGCCGCCGCCGCAGATGCTGATCTTCGGCGCGATCGACTTCGCCGCCGCGCTGGCGCGGCAGGGCTCGTTCCTCGGCTACCGCGTCACCGTGTGCGATGCCCGCCCGGTGTTCGCCACCCGGGCCCGCTTCCCGACGGCCGACGAGGTCGTCGTCGACTGGCCCCACCGCTACCTCACGGCCCAGGCGGAGGCGGGCGCCGTCGATCGGCACACGGTGATCTGCGTGCTGACCCACGACCCGAAGTTCGATGTGCCGGTGCTCGAGGTGGCGCTGCGCCTGCCCGAGGTCGGCTACGTCGGGGCGATGGGGTCGCGCCGCACGCATGACGACCGGATGACCCGGCTCCAGGCCGCCGGGCTGACCGGCGCCGAACTGAGCCGGCTGTCCAGCCCGATCGGGCTGGACCTCGGTGCGCGCACCCCCGAGGAGACCGCGGTCTCGATCGCCGCCGACATCATCGCCAAGCGCTGGGGCGGCGGGGGCCGCCCGCTGGCCGAGATCGGCGGGCGGATCCACCATGACGCGGGGGACCCCACTCTACTTCCGTAGTGCCGCCCGTAGGCTGTGCACGACGCCGTCGTCGCCGCACACGAGAGGACCCCGGGATGAAGATCGCCAACCAGTTCACCGTCAGTGCCCCCATCGAAGAGGCCTGGGACGTGCTGAGCGACCTGGAGCAGGTGATCCCGCTGATGCCCGGGGCCGCGCTGACCGGCCACGAGGGCGACGACTACCTCGGCAAGGTCAAGGTGAAGGTAGGCCCCGTCACCAGCGAGTTCAGCGGCAAGGTGCGCTTCGTCGAGCACGATCGCGGCCAATACCGCGCGGTGATCGACGCCAAGGGCAAGGAGACCCGCGGGACCGGCAACGCGGCGGCGACGGTCACCGCCCAGCTCCACGAGGACGGCGATCGCACCGGCGTCACCGTCGACACCGACCTGAAGATCGCCGGCAAGCTGGCCCAGTTCGGCAGCGGCATGCTGCAGCAGGTGTCGGAAAAGCTGCTGGGCCAGTTCGTGGAGTCGCTCGAAGCCAAGCTCGTCGCGGAATCGGTGGCCGCGCCGGCCACACCCGAGGGCCCCCCGCAGGTCGGGCGCGCCCCGGAGCCACGCCACGCCGCCGAGCCCGAGCCCATCGACCTGCTCGACCTCGCCGGCGGAGACCAGCTCAAGAGGTACGCCCCGGTGCTGCTGGCCGTGCTGGCCGCGCTGGTGCTGGGTTGGGTGCTCGGCCGGAGGCGCTAGAACTGCCGATCGCCCCTCGCGTCGTGTCTTTGAGGGCGACCCCCGAGCGGCCGAGTTCGCGGGCGCCTGCGACCAGCGCGGTGGTGACCGCCGCGGCCGCCGGGTAGTCCAGGCCGTCGGGCGGATGGATGTTGGACACGCAGTTGCGGTCGGCGTCGGTGCGCCCCGGCGCCGGCCGGTGCGTCAGATAGATGCCCAGGCTGTCGGCGACCGACAGCCCCGGCCGTTCTCCGATCAGCACGAGAACCGTTGTGACACCGAGGGCTGCGCCGATGTGGTCACCGAGCGCGACGCGGGCCTGGGTGGCGACCACCGGCGGGGCGATCGTGTACCGGCCGTCGAACGCGCGCAGCAGCGCCTCGACCATGCCCGCGGCGTGGTCGGTCAGCGCCCGGGGCGAGAGGCCGTCGGCGAGCACAAATCCGATGTCGGCCTTGGTGTTCGGCAGATCCGACAGGTCCGCCGGGCTGCGGCCGAGGTCGGGCCGGCGCAGGTATTCGCCGCGGGAGGTGGCCCGGCTGTGCACCTGTAGCGGCTCGCCGATGCCGACGCCGCGGAGCCGCTGGACGAGGCGGTCGACGTCGAGCGGGTCGTGCACGGCGTCGCGTGCCGCGGCGTGCGCTGCCCGAAACTCCAGGACGCGCCGGGTCGGCAGCGAATCTCCCGCCCGCCCGAGGCCGATCCGCGCCTGCGTGGTCGCCCGCAGCGGGGCCCAGACGTCCGGGGGTTCCGGGTCGGTCATCAGCCGGCTGCCAGCGCGCGCAGCGGCGACGTCGCGGGGTCGACGGGCAGGATCCGGCCGTCGGCGTCGGCCATGCCGAGGCCGGCCAGCCACGCCTCGAATTCGGGAGCGGGCCGCAGCCCCAACGCTTTTCGCACGTACAGCGCGTCGTGAAAGGACAGGCTCTGGTAACCCAGCATGATGTCGTCGGCGCCGGGAACGGTGATGACGAACGCGGTGCCCGCCACGCCGAGCAGGGTGAGCAGCGTGTCCATGTCGTCCTGATCGGCCTCGGCGTGGTTGGTGTAGCAGACGTCGACGCCCATCGGCAGGCCGAGCAGTTTCCCGCAGAAGTTGTCTTCCAGGCCGGCGCGGATGATCTGCTTGCCGTCGTAGAGGTACTCCGGCCCGATGAAGCCGACCACGGTGTCGATCAGCAGCGGCTGCAGCGCCCGGGCCACCGCGTAGGCCCGCGCCTCGAGCGTCTGCTGATCGACCGGTTTGTTCCCCACGCCGAGGTGGGCCCCCGCCGACAGCGCCGCGCCCTGCCCGGTCTCCAGGTACATGACGTTGTCGCCGACGGTCCCGCGGTTCAGCGACCGGGCGGCCTCGTTGGCCTCCAGCAGCATCGGAATCGAGGTGCCGAACGAGGCGTTGGCGCCCTCGGTGCCGGCGATCGACTGGAACACCAGGTCGACGGGCGCGCCCCGCTCGATCAGCTCCATCGTGGTCGTGACGTGGCAGAGCACGCACGACTGGACCGGGATCGCGAACCGCTGCCGGATGTCGTCGAGCAGGTGCAGCAGGTCGGACGCCGCGCGCGGCGAGTCGGTCGCCGGGTTGACGCCGATCACCGCGTCGCCGCAGCCCATCAGCAGCCCGTCGAGCAGCGCCGCGGCGATCCCGCGCGGGTCGTCGGTGGGATGGTTCGGTTGCAGCCGGGTGGCCAGCGTGCCCGGCAACCCGATGGTGGTGCGGAATGCCGCGGTCGCCGTCGCCGCGGCGGCCACCAGGATCAAATCCTGATTGCGCATGATCTTCGACACCGCGGCAACCATTTCCGGCGTCAGCCCCGGGGAGACGGCGGCGATGCGCGCCGCGCCGTCGCCGCGGGACGCGGCGTCCAGCAGCCAGTCGCGGAAGCCGCCCACGGTCAAGCCGGCGATCGGGCCGAATGCGTCGCGGTCGTGGCCGTCGATGATGAGGCGGGTGACCTCGTCGGTCTCGTACGGCACCAGCACGTCGGTGAGGAACGTCGCCAGCGGAATGTCGGCCAGCACCCACGCGGCCGCGGCCCGTTCGGCGTCGGAGCCGGCGGCGCACCCCGCCAGCTGGTCGCCGGAGCGCAGCGGCGTCGCCTTGGCCATTACGTCGACCAGCCCGTCGAAGGTGTGCGTGGTCCCCGAAATGGTTTGCCGGTAGCGCATATATCAGTATGAGGCAGGATCGGGGAGTATGGATCAGCTGTGGGTCAACCGCGCGGCCAGCTCCGAGGCCGCCGTCACGCAACGGCACCTCAAGCGCCTCTGGGGCCTGCCCGCAACGCAGCTGGGCGTGGTGGCCTGGCCGTCGACGCGCCGTGACCGGATGTTCGGCACCTGGCACTACTGGTGGCAGGCGCACCTGCTGGATTGCCTGGTCGACGCGCAGCTGCGCGACCCGCGGCCGGAGCGGCACACCAGGATCAACCGGCAGGTCCGTTCCCATCGGCTGCGCAACAACTTTCGCTGGACCAACAGCTACTACGACGACATGGCCTGGCTGGCGCTGGCTTTGGAACGCGCCGCCCGGATAGCCGGGGTCGAGCGCCACCGCGCGCTGCCCAAGCTCGCCGACCAGTTCCTGAACGCGTGGGTGCCCGAGGACGGCGGTGGCATCCCGTGGCGCAAGCAGGACCAGTTCTTCAACGCCCCCGCCAACGGCCCGGCGGGAATCTTCCTGGCCCGCTACGGCGAGAAGATGCGGCGCGCCCAGCAGATGGCCGACTGGATCAACGAGACCCTGATCGACCCGGAGACGCACCTGGTGTTCGACGGCATCAAGGCCGGCTCCCTGGTCCGCGCCCAGTACACCTATTGCCAGGGCGTGGTGCTCGGCCTGGAAACGGAACTCGCGGCGCGCACCCATGACGACCGGCACGCCCCGCGGGTGCACCGGCTGGTCGCGGCCGTCGCCGACCACATGGCCCCGACGGGCGTGCTGACCGGGGCCGGCGGCGGGGACGGCGGTCTGTTCTCCGGCATCACCGCCCGATACCTGGCGCTGGTCGCCACCACGCTGCCGGGGGACTCGGCGGACGACGCCGTGGCCCGCGACACCGCCCGGCGGATCGTGCTGGCCAGCGCGAAGTCGGCGTGGGACTACCGGCAAACGGTCGACGGGCTGCCGCTGTTCGGCCCGTTCTGGGACCGCGACGCCCAGCTGCCCGGCGCGGAGGGCGGGGAGGCGCAGTTCGTCGAGGGTGCGGTGAACAGTTCCGAGGTCGCCGAGCGGGATCTGTCGGTGCAGCTGTCGGGCTGGATGCTGATGGAGGCCGCCTGTAACGTCACCGCCGTGACGGCAGGGAGCGCGACATGACCGAGCCCGGCAGCTGGATTCCCGACGAGGCGACGCTGGCCCAAGCAAACCTCACCCACTTCATGGCGTGGCTCGCGGAGACGGGCCGCGGCCGCTTCGGCGACTACCCCGCGCTGCTGCGCAAGTCCGTGGACGACATCGAGTGGTTCTGGGATGCCGTGTGGCACTACTTCGGCATCCAGGCGAGCAGCCCGCCGCGCGCGGTGCTGGGCAACCGTTCCATGCCGGGCGCCGAGTGGTTCCCCGGCGCCACGCTCAACTACGCCACCGAGATCTTCCGGCACGCCACCGACGAGCGCCCGGCGATGATCGTCGTGGGCGAGGACGGCGCGTGCGAGTGGTCGTGGGCGCGGCTGCGCCGCGAGACCGGCGCGTTCGCGGCGTACCTGCGTGGCCTCGGCGTGCGGCCCGGGGACGCCGTCGTCGGCTACCTGCCCAACGTCGGCGAGGCGGCCGTCGCCGCCCTGGCCGCCGCCAGCGTCGGCGCCATCTGGGCTGTGTGCAACCAGGACGTGGCCGTCGACGGCGTGATCGCCCGGCTGGGCCAAGTGGAGCCGGTCGTGCTGGTGGCCACCGACGGGTCGGTGTACGACGGCAAGCGCATCGACCGGCGCGCGGAGCTGGACACGATCCGGCGGGCGATGCCCAGCCTGCGCGCCACCGTGGTGGTGCCGCGGCTCGGGCTGGCGAGCGACGGCGACACCGTCGCGTGGGCGGCGGCGGTGGCATCCGACGCCGAGCTGGAGATCGCGGCGGTGCCGTTCGCGCATCCGCTGTGGGTGATGTTCTCGTCCGGCACCACCGGCAAGCCCAAGGGCATCGTGCACGGTCACGGCGGCACGGTGATCGAGCACCTGAAATACCTGAGCCTGCAACTGGACCTGCACGCCGGCGAGCGCTTCCTGTGGTACTCGTCGACCAGCTGGATGATGTGGAACCTGCTGCTGTCGGGGCTGCTGGTCGACACCACGATCGTGCTCTACGACGGCAGCCCAACGCATTTGGGCACCGACGGGCTGTGGCGGGTCGCCGCCGAGAGCGGTGTCAACGTGCTCGGCGCCGGCGCGGGCTACCTGCTGGCCTGCGCCAAGAAGGGGCTCAAGCCGGGGGCGACGTACCCGCTGGACGGGCTGCGCGCCGTGGGTTCCACCGGCTCGCCCCTGCCCGCGTCCGGATTCCGTTGGGTGCACGAGGGACTCGGCCGGTCGGTGCCGGTGATCTCGATGAGCGGCGGCACCGACGTCTGCACCGCCTTCATCGGCGGCTGCGCGATCCTGCCCGTGGTCGCCGGCGAGCTGTCGTGCATCTGCCTGGGCGCGGCCATCGAAGCCTGGTCCGGCGCAAACCATCCGGTGATCGGCGAGGAGGGCGAGCTGGTGATCACCGAGCCGATGCCCTCGATGCCGGTCTTCTTCTGGAACGACGACGACGGCAGCCGCTACCGCGCCGCCTATTTCGAGAAGTATCCGGGCGTGTGGTGTCACGGCGACTGGATCACCATCACCGACCGGGGATCCGTTGTGGTGCACGGCCGTTCGGACGCAACCCTGAACCGGATGGGCGTGCGGATGGGCAGCGCCGAGATCTACACTGCAGTTGATGGCCGGGAAGGCGTAAGAGTTTTCCTTGGCGCGGCCCAGCATCTCGGCGTATACCTCGGGCGTGGCG
>NZ_LZJA01000268.1:0-16379 GCF_001666785.1 Mycobacterium sp. E3305
GACTGGGACCGCACCGGGACCCGGCTGCCGGGCCCGGCCACCGCCCGCTGGCTGGTGCGGGTGTCGCGGTTGTGTCGGCGTTCGGTGGCTACCCGGGTGGCGCGGTCTTGGCTGCGGGTGCGGCGGCGGCGGGGCATCATCGCGCTGCGCTGGCCGCAGTAGTCCTGGGGCGGGGGGTCGGCCTCGGGTGCCGGTATGGCGCCGGTGGCGTGGCAGAGGCTGGGGAACAGCAGGGCGCTGCCCGGGGTGGTGACGTAGGTGCGTCCGGCCGGGGAGGTCAAGATCAGGGTGCCGTCGGGCAGCTGCTGTTCGCGCCAGCCCCAGAACGTCTTCACCAAATGGTGGCACCGAATGCGCGAAAAACATTCTTAATAAATCTCGACCAACTTGCACCCAGTCCGGAGGCGCGCAGCCTTCACTATCTCGATGGCGTAGGCGACGTCGAAGGGGGTGCCGACGTCGTCGAAGGGGGTGCCGACGTCGTCGAAGGGGGTGCCGACGTCGACGGGCCCGGCACCTGAGAGGGGTGTGGGGTCGTCACGTTCCAGATAAGCGCCAGGAGCGCTATGGCAGCCGAGATGATCGAGGCCACGGCACTTGCCAGTGCCGTCCGGGAGGCACGTCTAGCCTGCTCAAGGGTTTCTCGGCGGCTCAGCTCGTTGATGTAGTCGTTCGCCGAGTAGACGACGTTTGCGGAGTCATACGTTAGCTGTTGTTCGAGTTCGTCTTTCGACATCGAGCGCAGAGACTTCGCCATAGAGCAGATCATTGCACGACGACCGCCGCGACAGCTGGATGCACTGAGCCATGCCCTCTTGTGCATTGCACAGCCCTTGTGTTCATCCCACCGAGTTTGTGCGAATCATAAAGCACTGCAACACTTTTCACGTCGGTTGCACAGTGCTAATGTGCGGGAGCATGACAGATCAAATGCACGCTCAACCCACACAGCACCCCGACGATGATGCCGACATGATCGAAGTCTGGCTCACCGCCAAGGACACCGGAATCACCTGCATGCTGGTGCGCGACGACGAGACGACCCAGCAGCTCAGCGTCGACTCGCGCTCCCTGGCCGGCGCGCAACGCGAGATCACCGGATACCTCATCGGCGAGGGCTACACCCCCATCGGCGAGTGGGGACTTGAAGACTTCACCGAGTACCTCGATGACGACGCAATCGGCGCCAACGAAACCATGCGCACGTTCAAACACCGGTCGCAAGCGGGGCCGTGACGAGTCGCACCGGGCCATGAGCGACCGGGTGCCGCACCCCCCGTATTGCGCCGGCGGCTGCGGGCGACGAATCGACGAGGCCGACGAGGAGGATAAGTGGCTGGTCGTGACCGGCGACCAGACGCAGATGCTGATGTGCTGCCCGTTCTGCGACGACGCCCGAGCAATCATCGAGCGGACCTGCGGGGGCCAGCCCGAAGAGGGCACGCTGCACATCATCGAACAGCCCGATTACACGCGGCGACACGACCCGCACCGGGCGAAGTGGATTCCGGCGCGGGAACTACGCGATACCGACGTCCTTGAGTTCCAACGCTTCAACGCTGATGGGTACATCGACGGCATTCCCATCGACAAGCTGACCCGACACCCCGATGGCCGCGTCGAAATCGACGTGACCTACATCGACGGCACCCATCGTCTCAAGGTCTACGACCCAGACGAGCAGGTGAGCGTGATGCGAGATGACTGACAGAGCAGGGCTTCGTATTCGGCAAAGTCGATGCGCGGGGGAGCGCGCCTGAGCGGAAGGTCTTGGTTTCTCCCCCCGTTACAGCGTGAGAAAAATGGTCGAATCTCTCTGAGAAACAGATTTCGGAGATTGGGAAGGGCTGGGCGGCAACGAGTTTCGGGCGCAGGGGTTAACACCGCCACGGCAAACAAACCGGGGGCTGCTCCCGTTGCCTTTACGGTCTACCCCTGCGCAGGTCAGCGCAAGGTGGGCATGGGATGGTTGCTGGGATCTTGATGTCCATCGCAGAGTACGAGCACCAGGCGGTGCGGGAGCAGACCGCGCTCAAAGCTGGAGCGCACTCGCAAAGCTTCAGGTCAGAACGTCTCCCTCTTCATTCCAGGCAAGGGGCGGTCGTATCCGACTGCAGAGATTTTCTTGGCCAACTCAATCCACGTGGCTGGCTCAAGCATCGCATCGTCCGCATCTTCTTCGTCGCTGGCCGGTGCGCCGCCGGGAATGCGTGCCCAACCCTCTTCTTCGGCAACGCGAGAACTGAACGCGATGAAGAGATCCTCGCCGTTCAGCCACGATGCGACACCGCATACAGGGGAACTGCCGATCTCAAAGACGAATGAAGGATCGGCGGGGTTGTCCCACGTGTCACACCGAAAAGTTGCAGCTGGACCTCCGTCCCAGCTGAACCGAATCTCCGCCGCACCCAGAGGCTCGCCAGCCTCATCCTCGTCCATGAACACAAGGGTGAAGTCGCCCGGCCCAATCTTGTCTGGCAGCTCGGGCAGGTCGAAAGGTTGACTGTCGGTCATTACGCGACACCTCCATGTTCGGTCCATCGGGGGCGAAACGGGAGCTTAAGGAGCCGAAACTTCGGCGGACCGCTCCAATCGCTCGCTACGCTACCGGGGGACCGTTGGCGTCTGGGGGGGACGGCGGGACATCGTGCCCAAGAGGCGACGCGGGAAGCGTGAGGCGCTAGATGGAGAGTGAGTCTGAAACCCGTGTAGGACGCGCTCCACTGACGGCCGAGACGTAGTCACGAAGATACTCGCATCGCACAGATAGGAGATGCCCTCGGATGAATAGCGAGAAGCACGGGCGGATTGTCTCGTTGATTTGGGCGATCGCGGACGATGTTCTCCGTGATCTGTACGTTCGCGGCAAGTATCGCGACGTCATCCTGCCCTTCACGGTTCTCCGGCGACTCGACTCAGTCCTGGAGCCGACGAAGGAAAGCGTCATCGACACCCAGAAGACGCTCGACAATGCCGGCATCGTGAACAAGGACGCCGCACTGAGGCAGGCGGCTGGCCAGGACTTCTACAACACGTCCGGTTTCACGCTGAAGGACCTCCGGTCAATTACTAACGCAGCCAGGCTGAAGCTCGATTTCGAGGCGTACCTCGACGGCTTCTCGCCTAACGTCCAGGAGATCCTCGACAACTTCGAGTTCCGCAACCAGATCCCCCGCCTAACCAAAGCGGATGCGCTCGGGGCATTGTTGGAGAAGTTCCTAGACCCTCAACTCGACCTCTCGCCGAGCGGCCTGGATAACCACGCCATGGGAACCGTCTTCGAGGAACTTGTGCGTAGGTTCAACGAGGAGAATAACGAAGAAGCCGGCGAACACTGGACCCCGCGTGATGCGATCCGCCTGATGACGAGGCTGATGTTCGAACCGATTGCAGACAAGGTCCCGTCAGGCAGCTATTTGCTTTATGACGGCGCGATGGGAACTGGAGGGATGTTGACCGTCGCCGAAGAGACGCTTGAGCAGCTCACGGCCGAGCGCGGTAAGCAGGTCAAAACTCACCTCTTCGGCCAGGAAATCAACGCCGAGACCTACGCGATCGCGAAGGCGGACCTCATCCTCAAGGGCCAAGGTGAAGCCGCAGACAACATCGTCGGCGGCCCCGAATGGTCCACGCTCTCCAACGACGCTTTCGCTGGTCAAGAATTTGACTTCATGCTCTCTAATCCGCCCTACGGTAAGAGCTGGAAAACGGACCAAGAGCGTATGGGCGGCAAGAAAGGTATCCGCGACCCGCGTTTCGTCGTGAACCATGCCGGCGACCCCGAGTATTCGCTCATCACGGGGAGCGACGACGGCCAGATGATGTTCCTCGCCAATCTCATCTCAAAGATGAAGCACAACACGCCACTGGGTAGTCGCGTCGCGGAAGTTCACAATGGCTCATCCCTATTCACCGGCGACGCTGGGCAGGGTCCAAGCAATATTCGCCGTTGGATCATCGAGAATGACTGGCTAGAAGCGATCGTCGCTCTTCCGCTCAAGATGTTCTACAACACGGGCATCGCCACTTACATATGGGTCATTAGCAACCGCAAGGAGCCTAGGCGCGAGGGCAAGGTGCAACTCATCGACGCCACAGAGTGGTTTACGCCTCTGCGAAAGAATCTCGGCGACAAAGGCGTTGAACTGGCCCCCGCCGACATCGATCGAATCGTCAAGACGTTTATAGCCTTCGACGACGCCGACGACGTCGATCACTCCAAGATCTTTGACAATCGTGACTTCGGATACTTCAAAATATCCGTCGACCGTCCACTCAGAATCGTCGGAGCTGATGAGGGCCGTGTCTATAACGCAGCGGAGATCAAGGCGCTTAGAGAGACCGGCAAGCGAGACGAGGCAGCACCGGCCATCGTCAGGAAAGTGCTGCCCATCGGGGCGCAACCCGACCCGATCCATGGATTGTTCGAAGCAATAGTCGACCGTAAGACTCGGGTCGTGCAATATGAGCCCGACACGAACCTCCGCGACTCCGAGCAGATACCACTCAACGAGCCAGCAGGCGAATGGAAAGACGGCATAGAGGCCTTCTTCCGCAAAGAGGTGCTGCCCTATGCATCCGATGCATGGATCGACGCATCCAAAACCAAGATCGGCTACGAAATCTCCTTCACCAAACACTTCTACAGGCCCGTGGCACTAAGAACCCTCGCCGAAATCCAGGCCGACATCCGAGCGTTGGAGGCGGAGACAGAGAATCTGGTCGCCGAGATCGCAGGGAAGGATGCACCCGCCCCGACGACCGCAATCATCTAGCCAGAGGTTCGTGATGACATCGTCGCTCTTCAATCCACCGCGAACGCCGCGCGGCCGTCCCGACTGGGAGTCTCGGTCGCTGCGTAGCCTGCTGACAAGCCGCACGGAACGGAACAGGCCAGACTTGCCGCTGCTGACCGTCGCACGGGAACGGGGTGTCTTCGTCCGGACTGCAAACGACGACAACCACAATCCGATTCCCGAGGACCTCAGCAACTACAAGGTCGCACGCCAAGAGGATTTTGTCATCAACAAAATGAAGGCCTGGCAGGGATCGCTTGGTCTGGCCCCGGTGGACGGCATTGTCAGCCCCGCCTACTTCGTCTTCGACGCGGACTTTGCGGTGCCGCGGTTCGGCGAGTACCTGCTGCGAAGCAAGCCTTACGTTGCGAAGTTCGGCGCAGCGTCTGACGGCGTTCGCGTTGGGCAGTGGGATCTCAACATCACTCGAATGCGAAACATCAAGGTGGCTCTGCCGTCGGCCGACGAGCAGGCGGCGATCGTTAGGTACCTCGCCCACGCTAACGCCCGCATCGACAAAGCCATTGCGTCCAAGCGGCGCCTTATTGCTCTTCTCGACGAGCAGATGTTAGCCGTTACAAGCGAACTCATGAAGATTGAAAAGGCGAGGAAAATTCGAGCGAAAGACGTCTGCCTACAGATCGTCGATTGCAAGAACCGTACGCCGGATTTCGTCGCGGGCGGTGCATTTCACGTTGTCCGGACCACTTGCGTTAGATCAGGCCACTTCTCGATGGAGGGCAGCTACCCGACAGACGAGGCGAATTACCGCGAATGGACCCAACGAGGCGCTCCGCGCGCCGGCGATGTCCTATTCACCCGTGAGGCTCCGGCCGGGGAGGCAGCGCTGGTCCCCGACCGCGCGGATCTTTGCTTGGGGCAACGGATGATGTATTTCCGTCCGAACCCAGATCGGGTATTACCCGAGTACCTCTTGTTAGCAATCTATGCGGAGCCAGCGCGCAGGTTCATAAGCGTCGCCACGAATGGCAGCACTGTAGGCCACCTCCGCATTGGCGATGTTGGAGCCCTGCCGTTGGACTTACCAGCCCTGGAGGTCCAGCGTGACGTCGTTGAAAAGCATGCCCGCGAGGTAGCAACGACGCGCCGCACCAAGAACCATATCTCGCGCGAAATCGAGTTGCTCGGGGAATTTCGCACGCGCCTGGTTGCCGATGTTGTTACCGGACACGTCGATGTGCGCGACATTGCAGCATCGCTTCCGAATATCGAACCGATCTGTAATTGGGATACTTCAGATCCAGCGGAAGGTATCGACCCGGCGGAGGTTTTTGGCGGCATGACTGAAGCGAGCGAGGACCGACGGTCGTGCGACTGAACGAGCAGAGCCTGGAGGAGCTCATCGTCCGACAGATGGTCGATGGAGGGTGGGTTGAGGGCTCTTCCATCGACTTCGAGCGCGGGTACGGCGTCGACCTCCCTCAGCTCGTCGCGTTCATCGAAGCTACCCAGCCCGACCTTGTCGAGCCGCTGTCACTTCACGAAGCGACGCCGACCCGGCACGAGTTCTTGGCCCGGCTTCAGGGGGAAATCGCCCGAAACGGGGTAGTCCATGTCCTCCGCAAGGGTATCGAACACCGTCAGCACCACTTGGATCTGTACTTCCCGACGCCGACGCCGGGAAATGATAAGGCTGCGTTGCTTTTTGGTGCGAACCGGTTCACGGTGACTCGACAACTCCAGTACAGCGCGGCCGCTGGAGGACTCGCACTCGATTTGGCGGCGTTCATCAACGGCTTGCCAGTCTTTACTTTTGAGTTGAAGAACAACATCACCAAGCAGACATTCGACGATGCGGTCGAGCAGTACAAGCGCGACCGTGATCCGCGTGAGTTGCTCTTCCAATTCGGGCGGTGCATTGCCCACTTTGCACTCGACGACCAACAAGTGCGGTTCTGCACACATCTGAAGGGCAAGCAGTCGTGGTTCCTTCCGTTCGACAAAGGATGGAAGGACGGCGCAGGCAATCCGCCCAATCCAGATGGCATTAAGACCGACTATCTCTGGCGACAGACCCTCGCGCCGAGGAGCCTGGCAAACATCATCGAGAACTACGCGCAGATCGTGACGATCAAGAACGAGCGCACAGGTAAGAAGACAGCTAGTCAGATCTTTCCGCGCTACCACCAGCTCGACGTGGTGCGGAAGCTCCTCAACGACGTCGAAACAAGTGGCGTCGGCCGGCGCTACCTTGTCCAGCACTCAGCCGGCAGCGGGAAATCCAACTCGATCGCCTGGCTTGCCCACCAGCTCACGGAGGCTAAGCACCACGGCCAGAACGCATTCGGATCCATAATCGTCGTGACTGATCGCGTGATACTCGATGGGCAGCTCAAGGCGACGATTAAGTCGTTCATGCAAGTTGGCTCCACGGTCGTTCATGCCGAGCACTCCGGTGATCTGCGGCGAGCGATCGAAGCTGGGCGAAAGATCATCATCACCACGGTCCAGAAGTTCCCATACATCCTCGACGACATCGGCAAGGATCACCGCGACCGCACTTTCGCGATCATCATCGACGAGGCGCACTCCAGCCAGGGCGGTAAGGCGGCCGCCGCAGTGTCGATGGCTCTGTCATCTAAAGGTGCTGCCGAAGAGGATGAGACGGTCGAAGACGCAATCAACCGGATCATCGAGTCGAAGAAGATGCTGCCGAATGCGAGCTACTTTGCATTCACCGCAACGCCAAAGAACAAGACCCTCCAGATGTTTGGCGAGCCCTACCCGACGGCTGAGGGCACAGGGTACCGGCCCTTTCACAGCTACACGATGAAGCAAGCAACACAAGAGCGCTTCATCGTCGATGTGCTCGAAAACTTCACGCCGATCCAGAGCTACTACAAGCTCATGAAAACGGTTGAGGACGATCCTGAGTTCGACGCAAAGCGGGCATCGAAGAAGCTACGGGCATTCGTGGAAGGGGACGACCACGCCGTTCGACTGAAGGCTGAGATCATGGTGGATCACTTTCACACCCAGGTGATCGCCAAGCACAAGATCGGCGGACAGGCGCGCGCAATGGTCGTGACTGGCAGCATCGAGAGGTGCATCCAATACTTCCACGCCATCAGTGCCTACCTCGGCGACCGCAAAAGCCCGTACAAAGCGATCGTCGCATTCTCTGGCGAGCACGAATACAACGGCGTCAATGTCACCGAGGCCACGCTAAACGGTTTCCCCAGCAAGGACATCCCGGATCGAATCCAAGACGATCCCTATCGCATCCTCGTCTGCGCTGACAAGTTCCAAACTGGCTACGACGAGCCGCTTCTTCACACAATGTACGTCGATAAGACGTTGTCGGGCGTAAAGGCAGTGCAGACGCTCTCGCGCCTAAACCGCGCACACCCCGCCAAGCACGACGCATTCGTCCTCGACTTTTCCAACACCGCGGACGACATCGAACGAGCCTTTGCGCCCTACTACCGGACGACCGTGCTTAGCCGTGAGACGGACCCCAACATGCTGCACAACCTCGCCGACGAGCTCACCGGATACGCGGTTTTCACGCCGGAGGCTATCGACAGGTTTGTCGAGTTGTACCTCGCTGGCACAGACCGCGACGTCCTTGATCCGATCCTTGATGTGTGCGTCGCTGAGTACATCGAGATGCCCGAAGAAGATGACCAGATCGCCTTCAAAGGAATCGCCAAGGCATTCGTACGGACCTACAACTTCCTCTCGGCGGTAATGCCTTTCGGTGTGCCGACCTGGGAGAAGTTGTCCATCTTCCTCGACCATCTGATTCCAAAACTCCCTGCGCCGCGTGAGGATGATCTGTCCGCCGGGATCCTCGAAACGATAGACATGGAGTCCTACCGGGTCGAGAAGCGTGAGACGCTCAAGATTGCGCTTTCCGATGATGAAGGCGAGCTAGAACCGGTGCCAGCATCTGGTGGTGGCCACGCGGCTGACCCTGAGCTCGAACGCCTGTCCAGCATTCTCCAGACATTCAATGACCAATTCGGCAACATCGAGTGGACCGATGCCGACCGGGTGCGGCGACTCATCACCGAGGAGATCCCGCAGAAAGTCGCCGACGACGAGGCGTACAAGAACGCCAAAAAGAACAACGATCCGGTCAACGCTCGTGTTGAGCACGACCGTGCCCTTGGGCGCGTGATGATGGCCGTCCTCAAGGACGACACTGAATTATTCAAACAGTTCAGCGACAACGAGGGCTTCAGGCGGTGGCTCTCCGACGCGGTATTTCAAGCGACATACCGAGACTCGGCGTAGAAGTGGTGGCCATCCCCAGTCCATTTTCTTCTTAGCCTCTTCGCCACATCACGGGAGAAAAATCCTGCATACCCGCCGAAGCTTATGCCTCATCAACAAATCTCAGAAGGTTGGCGTGACGAGGCCCGAGATTTCTGCGGTGGATGCCGCGTAACGGGAAGCAGTGAAGGCCAGATACGAGTACACCTGTAGCACGACGGTGAGGTTGGGGGCCTTTACCTCTGGTAGCACCCTGGCCCTTATGCCCGACTCCCATAAAACGATGTCGCTGGCGCGCAACACGTAGACGGGATCTTCGTTGGCACCGGTGCCGAGGTTGGTTGGGATGTTGGGGTCGGTGACCACAGGCAGCCCCTGGAACTGGCCGACCACTTGTTCGGAGGCGACTGCCTCGAGGATGCCGGCGGCATTGAATGGGCTATTCGCGGCCGGGAGGATCAACGGCCGCTGATTCGGGTCAAGCAGGCTGAGCAACCAACCCCAACGCCGCGGATGCATCACAATGACTTCTGGCGGCAGGAACCGGGTGGTGTGGATGGTCTGGATCGCGTTGGCCACCGCCTTGTAGAAGCCTGGGATGTCGACGCTGGACACGGCGATCGTTGTGATGTTCGGCGTGTTCGCCACGCCGAGCACCTGCCCGTTGGTGCCGGTACCGCCTAGCACCTGCTGGTCGGTGGTGGCGGCGTGGGAGGCGACCAGGTCGCGAAATACGACTTCGTCGAAGGCAATTGGGGACTGGTCGATGAGCTGAATCGCCACCCCTTGCTGACCACTGATCGTGCGGACCGGCGCGTTAATGAATGTGTCGGTCAAATCCACGTCGACCACCGGCTGGTTGTCGGCGGTCTGCACCCCGGTACTCGTTCCGGTCAGCAGCTTGGGGATATTGATGCTGTCGGTCCCACCCGGAAGGGGTTGGCGCTGAACGAGGTTGGCGAACGCCCGGCCCGGACGGGCCAGCTCGATGTATTGCTGCATCAGCCAGGCGGGCGGCACAGCGTAGCCGCCGGAGCCGTCGACCCGGGACAGGTCGCGGAACTCGGCGTACTCGGGGCGGGTGTCAACTTGGTGGCCGTGTTCGGCGAGCCGGCGAGCTGAGGACCCGTCGTCCATGCCGGTCGCGAGCCGCACCATGTCGCGCATCCACGAGTGGGAGTGGTCGTGGCGGCGGTAGATCAACGAGGGATCGTCGTACGAGTAGTTCATGGCGGGGCTCCTGTGGCCAGGTTGGGGCAGGTTGTTACGGGCGGCGATGCGGGTGCTTAGCGCGGTGACTGTGTTCATGGCCGCGGTTTCGAGGTCGGCCTCGGGTCGCAATCCTTGGATGCGTTCTTCGAGTTCGCGCAGGGTGACGTAGTCGGCTTCCTCGGTCGCGTCGAGTTGGTCACGCCCGGCCCTTTGCGCCAGGTTCAGGCGGTGGGCCAACGCGCGTTTGAGTTGGTCTCGGCGGGTGATGAGCTGCGCTAGTTGAGCGTTGACGGGTTCCATGATGGGTTCCTTCGCAAGCGCACGAACAGCGAAAACCGTGGAGTAAAACGGTTTTTCGCGGCGTGAACGGGACGGTCGACGGCGCCATCGAATCGCCGCCGATGATCAGCTATTCCTCGGCGCCATCGGACCGCCGTTGTGAACGTCTTACGGCCAAGGCCGAGATGTGCGCCACCCGCTCGGGGTGGAAGCGGGCCGGGCCTGCGTCCACTCGAATCGTAACCCTGGCGGGCGCTCAGGGCGTGGCGGAACCGTCGGTGTCGTCGGACCGGCTCACGACCGACCAGGGCGGCAGCTTGAGCGCGTCCGGATCACCGACCACCCCCACCGCGGGGTTGCTACGTTCATCGGGCCACGTGCTGAGCTCGGCGTCGATTCTGGCCTGGCAACTCATGTCGTGGCCGTCGGCGTTGACCTCGTTGAGCGGGTCGCCGGTGCGGCGCAGGCGGCGGGCCAAAACATGGTCCTCCATCGCCGCCTCGCCGGCAGAGCCGACCGCCGTGAAACCCTTGGCGGCGCCGCGCACGGCGTCATCTTGCGCCTGGCGAAGATGTTTGTCGCAGTAGGCGATGCCTGAGACGTGAACGGCCGGGGTGGATAGCCCGTCGATGGTGCACAGCGTGCACAGCTCGGGTGCGCTCATGGGTGGTCTCCTCGGGAACGGCTGGTTGAAACTCGCGGGCCTCGCCCAGGTGCGTAAGTCGTTGTGCGGCATCCTGGGATACAGCTTCGCGAGCTCGACGGCCAGGGGGCGCACGGGCGGGCCGCCGAATGCCTCGGTGTGGATGCGGCCGTCCTGGCGCCACGCGGCGACGTGGAGCCGTTCGCATGAGCGGTGGCAGGGCACGGTGCGCGCGACCGCCAGGGCCTCGTCGAGGGTGCCGAAGGTGAGCAGAATCGAGGATTCACGCCGTGAGCACATGACCGCCGCGCGCACGGTGCTAGTGTGCGCGTCGTCATGCGGCGGCGGGAAGGGCGGCCAGGTAGGCGACCGCATCACGGCGCAGCGCGGCCAGCACCTCGATGCTGGTGATGTGGCGGCCTCGGGTGTCGTCATCCCACAGCCAGAAATAACAGCCCTTTTCCGCGGTGCCCAGCCGGTTGCCCAGCCGGTGGTCGATGTCGCGGCACACGTCGTAAATCTCGAAACGCAGGCCCTCCGTTAGTAGTTCGGCGTGCGCGGCGGCGACTCTTGTGGTTTTCACGGCGACTCCTCTCGGTGATCGGTGTCAGAACAGCCGTCAGGGCGCTCGACGGACACGACGAGGTCGTGCATGGCCCGCACGATGGCGGGGGTGGCGTGGCCGCCGGTGAGTGCGTCGGCCACCCGCTGAGCGCGCGCCCACTGGCGGTCGGCGAGCGGCGTGTTGGCTGTCTTCTTTCCGCCTAGGGGCCCGCCTTCCCCCCGACGTTTCACGTTTTCCCCCCCTCCTCTAGAGAGGAGGGGAAAACGTGAACGGTGGAGGCGCGAAACGGCGTGAACGATCGTGAACGGTCGTGTGATCGCTTGACCTGGGGTTTTTCCAAGCCCGTGATCGCCCGTGAACGGTCGCGTGAACGCTGTGCGGCCGAAAAGCCGCGTGATCGCTTGACCTGCGCAAATCCCGAAAACGTGAACGCGCGTGAACGCTCATGGCTGCTCCCACAATCCGGCGAGGAAGTACCTCGCGGGCATGCCGCCGGTGGCGCCTCCGGCGACGCCCTCTTCGCGGCGCAGCACGGCGGGGACGAACTTGTCGAGCTTGCGCCGCGCCTTCTCGGTCTGCCCGCGGCTCGGCTCGTCGGTGTCGAACAGCGCCCGCGCCGCGTCTTTCGCGATCAGCCCCGCGTCGCCTTTGCGGCGCACCAGCTCCACCAGGTCGAGCTGGTGCTCGACGGTCAGCCGGCCGGTGGCGGGGTCGTGCGCCACCCGTAGCGGGCCGATCTCCTCGTTGGGCTGCTTGAGGTGACGGAATTCGATGATCGGGTCGCCGGGCTCGCCGTCGAGCAGGATCACCGACCCGCAGCCGTTGGTGATCCACGTCGAGCCGTAGATGTCCTCGATGGTCAGCCTGCGGTCCTTCTCGTTGTGGCTGAGTTTGCGCGGGTGGTGCAGGACGCACAGCTCCCGGTTGGACATCAGTAGGTGCTGGGCGGCGCGGTTCCACGCCGCGCCCGTCTCGTCGCTGGACAGCTTCAGCGCGGCGTCTTTGAGTGAGTCCACGATCACGACGTCGGCGTGGTGGCGTTCGGCCAGCCCGAGCAGCAGCAACGGTTGCGCTGCCAGGTCTGCCGCTGGCGGCCCGGGCCAGACCACCAGGCGCTCGTCGAGAATCCCGGCCTCCTGCTCGCTGAATTGGCGCCGCAGTGAGCGGCGGATCTGCCGGGGCCGGTCCATGGCCAGGTACAGCACGCGGCGGGGGGTAGCGGTGACGGTGAACCCGAGCACCTTGTCGTCCCTACCGTCGTCGCCCAGGTGCAGCAGCGCGCGGGTGAGTTGACCGGCGAGGGTGGTTTTGCACAGTCCCTGGTACGCGGCGATCATCAGCGGTTCCCCGGGTGACCACAACACGTTCGATCCGTCACCCCACACCGCGGGGCCGTCGGTGTACTCGGGGCCGAACAGGAACGCACCACCGCGAACCGCCCGGTCCTCGGGCGGTGGTTGAGGTTCGCGCTCGTCGACCACGGCGGTGGTGTCGTCGTCGGGTCCCCGGTCAACCTCGTAGCTGGCGGTGAACGGGTCGAACTCCTCAAGCTCGGCCAGAGTCAACTCGTGGTCGAAGTGCTCGCCGATGTCGGCCTTGGGGATGTCCAGCGGGCAGCGCACCCAGCGCACCGTGGTGAACGGGTCGAGGTCGTCGAGCTGCTTGCGCTGGTTGGCCGCCCACGCCAGCCCTGCGTTGTCGCGGTCGACGAGCGCGTACACGTCCAGGCCGTTCAGCGGGGTCAGGTCGCAAATGCTTTCGGCGCCGCCGGTGGCGACCGCGACGGCGCCGACGGCCCGGATCACATCGGCGGCTTTCTCCGACTCGGTCAGGTACACCGTCGTGGCGCCGTCGGGGATCTGGTCGGCCAGGTACAGCTGGTTGTCCTTGCGGCCGTGCCAGCGCATCGTTTTGCCGCCGCCGGGTTTGGGTTGGCGGGTCTTATACGAGCCGTTCGGGTAACGGTGGTGGGTAACGGGTTTGAGCGCTCGCCGCAGCGGCTCGTCGTCGTACAGGTCACGCGGGTGCAGCCCGAGCGCGGCGAGGATGTCGCGGTAGTCGCAGCCGGCGTGGCATTTGACGCGGATGCCCTTGCCGTCGGTCCGCGGGAACACGCTCAGCGACGGATCGTGGTCGTCGTGGGCTGGGCACCGCGCGACGGCCTTGCCCGTGCCGGTTTCACGCGGATTGCGGCCGCGCTGTTCGAGCGCGTCGACGATGACCCGGTAGGCGTTGCCGGCGCTCACGACGGCGCCTGTCGGTCGCGTCGACTAGACTCTGGGGCAGTCCTTGGCGTGGACATGTCGGGGCGTCCGGAGCCATCTGGGCGCCCTTCGGCATTTCTCACGTCTTCACCCGGCCCCTTAGCGCGGCCCGTCGCCTCGCGGCGATGTACTCGCGGGCGGGCCGCAGCAACTCCGCCAGCTTGACTCGCTGCGCCTCGGTCAGCGGCGGCGCTTCGGCGAGAGTGCGCTTAAGGTAGTCGGCGACTTCGGGGCTGGGTGGTTCCAGCAGCTCGGCCAGCAGCGCGTGCTGCTCGTCGGTGAGCGCCGGGTGCTGGGCTGCGACACGTTGGATGCGGTCGGCCAGCTTGGCGACCTCAAGGTCGCGTTTGGCCTCGGCGGCCTGCGGGCTGTCGCGGCCGTGGAGCTGCACGCTGCGGGCGTGCGTGGCGCGCTGGTGTGCGGTGCGCTTCGGCGGGCTGACCGGGGCCATGTGCAACCCTTTCGACGAAAGATCGCCCCCCAACGGCCGGGCGGCCGGGGGTGCCCTTTCTTTCGTGGGGAAGCACAAGGCCTCTGTGCTGCACAGAGGTTGTGCACCGCACACCCTACGCCGCTACCCCGCCGAAGCCAAGGGGTGCACGCCGCGAAATGCATTGCCCCCCAAGCTATGTCCCCAAAAGTGACACTTGCGATCTTTTATCGGGGATGGAAAGCGTCAGCGCAGCCAGTCGATGCCCACCCGGTTCGGGTCGAAGACGTGACTGCCTTTGCCGACCGGCGCGATGGTCACCACCATCAGCACGCCGATGATGCGGCGCAGCCGGTCCGGGGACAGCCCCACGATCGCAGCGGTGACGTCCTCAAGTTCACCGCCCAGCGGGATGCCGTCGAACACGCGCACCAGCTCCTGATCCTCTTGTCGGCGTTCAAGTTTCGCGATCTTTTCCGACACGATGTCGGTGGCGATCTTGGCCTGCTGGCCGGTCAGCAACCCTTGGCCGCGTTCGATGCCGATAGTTTCCACCTCGGCGTACAGGGTGCCCAGCTCGGCGCGGATCGCCTCGGCCTGAGCCGCGTCGTGAATCTCGGCCCGCAGCAAGTCTTTTGCGTCGCCCTTTGCCAGCCGCCCGCACACCTCGCGGTACATCAGCGGCTCGATGTGCTCGGCGCGGATCGCCACCCCGCGGCAGGACTTGCACGCATAGCTGATCGCATGAGCGACCTGCCCGCTGTGCGGTTCCTTGCGCTGGCCCGCCTTCGGCCGGCCCGGTTTCCCCCCGGTTTTCTGCATCACCCACCGCCCGGCCAGGTAGCCGTCGCAGCCCGGCTTGCCGCAGTGCAGCACCCCGGTCAGCAGGTGCCGTCGCACGCTCTTGCGGCCCGGTGCGCGGCCCGGCGCGTTCAGCACCGCTTGGGCTTGCCGCCACGTCGGTTCGTCCACCAGGGCGTCCCAGGTGCCCTTCCCGAGGATCTGGCCGTTGTGGGCGCGCAGGCCCGCGTTGCGGGGCTTGCGCAGGAAGTTCGACACCTGCGGCTGCGTCCACGGGCGCTGCTCCAGCTCCGGTGCGGCGCCCGGGATGGGTTTGCCGTCGGCGTCCTTGGGCCGCACCCACCGCTGCGTCAACGCCCCGGCGTCGTTCCACAGACGGCACACGTCACCGAGTGAGGCCCCGGCGATGATCGCCGCATACGCCTGGGCCACCAGCGGCGCGGTCCGCGGGTCGGGGGTGCGGGTGTCGTCGAGATAGCCGAACGCCCGTTTCCACTGCGGCAGACCCTTTTCGGCCTTCTGCCGGGCGGCGCGGCGCATCCGCACTTTCATCTTGGCCACCTCCATCTCGCTCATGGCGGTGGAGATTTGCGCGCGGAACACGTCGTCGGCGTTGCGGAAGTCGATGACCCCGATATTGGTCGTCGCCAACGGCACGCCGCGCGGCTCCAGCACCGGCCGCAGCGATTCGAGGTCGGCCATTTTGCGCCAACCGCGGTCCTGGTTCCACACCACGATGGCGTCAATCGCCCCGTCCTCGACATCGGCCAGCAGCCGCGCCCACTCGGGCCGCTCCTTGCCGTTGGTCGCGCTGCGGTCGTTGTCCACGTAGAACCCGGCCGGGGTCCAGCCTTGCACCTCGCACACGGTCGCGGTGTCCTCGCGTTGGCGCGTGACACCAGCGCGCCTGTCGTTCGGGTCGGACGAGATACGGCAGTAGCAACCCGCCCTGACCGGGGCATTTTCTGACAACGCGGCACTCATAATCAGAGTGTACTTCGCAAGTTAGGTAATGGGTGCGGCAATAACATTTGAGGTTGCTGGCATGGGTGGGCCCACCGGCGCTGTAGGGGATGGTGTGGTCGAGGTCGCAGGCCACCGCCGGGCAGTCACAACCCGGCCAGCGGCACGTCAAATCCCGGCACCGCAC
>NZ_LZJA01000269.1:0-572 GCF_001666785.1 Mycobacterium sp. E3305
TCGTCTACGGGAACCGGGATGGTGGCGCCCTCGTACTCGACGGTGCCGTACGGCGTCCCGAAGGAGATCGTCGAGATCTGCACGCCCGCGGCCTTGGCGGCCCGGGCGGCGGTGAACGCCCCCTGCGGGGCGTTGGCGTCCAGCGGCACGTTCTCCGCGCCGTCGGACTCCAGCACGATGCGGGCCGGGGGCGGGGTGTCGCCACCCGTGATGGCCAGGGCGCTCACCGCGTGCAGGGCGGTGAAGATGGCCTCGCCGGTGGCCGTGCTGTCGGCGAAGTCGAGCTTCTTGAGCGCGTCGATCGTCGCCTGGTGCTGCGGGGTGGGCGACACCAGCAGGTATGGCGTGCCGGCGAAGCCGACCAGGCCCAGGTTGATGCCCGGCGTGAGCTGACTGGCGAACTGGCCGGCCGCCTCCTCGGCGGCCTTGAGCCGGTTCGGCGGGACGTCGGTCGCCCGCATCGACTGCGACATGTCGATGACCAGCACGACGACAGCCCGGTTGCGGGGGATACGCATGTCGTGGGTGGGGGTGGCCAGCGCGATGGTCAACAGGATCAGGCTGAGCAGCGC
>NZ_LZJA01000270.1:0-5296 GCF_001666785.1 Mycobacterium sp. E3305
GCACCGTCACCCTGGTGTCCGGGTGGTCCTTGAGCACCCGCAGCACCAATTCGTGTGCGGCCCGGCTCAAATGGCGATCGGGACAGTTGATCAACCACAGCGGGGTGTCGTGCTCGAAGCGATCCCACCGCTCGCGAAGCCGCACCGCGTGATCGACGTCGATGACGAAATGCACGGCGGTCAGCTCGTCGGCATGTAGGCCATATCCGATGCGCACCGCCTCGATCTCGGCCAGATCGATCGTGTCCACGAAGACCAATACCTGAAGTCGCGGATGCCGCGCCAGGTCGAGGTCCTCGGCGCGAGTCATCTCCAGCACGGAGGCCTCGTCGCGATATTTCCGGTTGAGCCTCGTCAAGGCCAGCACCAGGAGCGGGAAGATCACGACGATCAGCCAGGCGCCCTCGGTGAACTTGGCCACCACGAAGATCCCCACCACGATCGTCGACATGACCCCCGCCGACAGGTTGACCGCCAGCTTGGCACGCCAGCCCGGCTCGCGCCGGGTCAGATGATGCTTGGCCATGCCATAGCCGGCCATCGCGAACGCGGTGAAGACGCCGATCGCGAAGAAGGGCACCAGCGCACTCACCTTCGCCTCGGTGATGACGAGCAGGACCATGGCCAGCGCGGTCAGCACGAAGATGCCGTTGGAGAACACCAGGCGATGGCCGCGTTTCGTCAGTGGGCGGGGCAGGAAACGGTCCTCGGCGACGAAGCTGGCCAGCGCGGGGAAGCCGTTGAAGCTGGTGTTGCAACCCGTGAACAGGATCGCCGCGGTCGACGCCTGAACTAGGAAGTACAGGACGTTGCCGATCACGCCGTGGCCGAAGACCGCCCGGGCTATCTCCGAAAGCATCGACGGGTATTCGTCGAGATAGGCCACGGCGTGCGTGACGTGGGTCAGCCAGCCCACACCAATGAGCAAGAACCCGAGGATGCAGGCCATCCACGTCAGCACGCGACGCGCGTTGGGGCCCTGCGGCTTTTGGAAGACGTTGACGGTGTTGGACACCGCCTCGACGCCTGTCAACGAGGTGCCGCCGTTGGCGAACGCACGCAACAGAATCAGGACCGTCGCACCCATCACCAAGCCGCCGCCCTGATGCACCGGCACCGCGCCGGCGATGTGCTGCGGATCGTATCGCGGTAACCCCCAGAACATTTCACGCACAAACCCGGTCAGGATCGTCACGGTGATCATCCCGACGAAGGCGTAGGTCGTCAATGCGAACGTGCGGCCCGACCGCCGCAGCCCGCGCAGGTTGGCCAGGCAGATCAGCACGACCGCCGCCAACGTGATCTCCAGGTGATAGGGCCGCAGCGGGGGAATCGCCGACACCACCGCCACTGTCGCCGCCGCGGGCTGCACCGCCACGGTCACCACGTAGTCGATCAGCAGCGCCGCCGCAGCAACCTGCGCCACCCGCGGACCGAAGTTCTCCCTCGCGACCGTGTAGGAACCGCCGGCCCGCGTGTAGGCCATCACGACCTCCCGGTACGACGCGCACACCAGCGCGAGAATCACCAAGATGACACCGGTGATCGGGAGCACCAACGCGTACGCCGCCATGCCGGCCGCCGGGAGCAGCTCGACCATGATCTGCTCGGTGCCGTACGCCGTCGATGAGATCGCGTCCGGCGAAAGCGCGCCGAGGGCAATGTGATTCGGCAGTCTCTCGCCGTCCAGCTGGTCGGTGGTCAACGGCTCCCCGAGGAAAAGCCGTTTGCACTTGTCGGTGAAGGAGAGCGGTATCTCGCCACTCGGTTGCGTCACAACATCCCTTTCTCGAGACCGGATTGCCTCATCCCGCGCGGGTGACCTCGGCGATGCGGGACTCGATGTCATAAGGCACGATCTGCGCGGCCGCGCCCGGGATCCGGCTGACCGCCCGGGCGATCTTGTCCGCGGTGCGATCGTGCAACAGGCGGCCCACGAGCGGCGAGTAGGTCCGGCGCGGCAGCAGGACGGTCGCCTTGGTATCCGGATGCTCGTTGAGCACCCGCAGGACCAATTCATGGGCGGCCCGACTCAGGTGCCGATCCGGACAGTCGATCAGGCGTAGCGGGGTGTCGTGTTCGAAAACCTCCCAGCGCTGCGACAACCGCGCTGCGTGATCCGAGTCGACCACGAAGTGCACGACGGTGAGCTCGTCGGCGTGAAGTCCGTTCGCGTATCGCATGGCCTCGACCTCCGCGAGGTCGACGGAGTCCACGAAGACGAATACCCGGTGCCGCGTGTATCGGGAGAGGACCGGCTTTTCCGTGCGCGACATCTCCAGCACGGACGCCTCCACGCGGTACTGCCGGTTGAGTCGCATCAACCCCAACACCAGTAGCGGGAATACGACGACGATGAGCCACGCGCCCTCGGTGAACTTGGCCACCGCGAAGATGCCCACCACGATCGTCGACAGGATCCCGGCCGACAGGTTGACCGCCGCCTTGCGCCGCCAGCCCGGGCCGCGCTCGGACAGATAGTGTTTGGTCATGCCGTAGCCGGCCATCGAGAAGCCGGTGAACACACCGATCGCGTAGAACGGCACCAATGCGTCAACCGAGCCGCCGGTGATGAGCAGCAGCGCGACCGACAGCGCGGTCAGGGCGATGATGCCGTTGGAGAAGACCAGTCGATGGCCGCGCTTCATCAACGGGCGGGGCAAAAAGCGGTCTCCCGCAACGAAATTGGCCAGCGCGGGGAAGCCGTTGAAGCTGGTGTTACCACCGGTGTAGAGGATGGCCGCGGTCGACGCCTGCACCAGGATGTACAAGACGTTGCCGACTGCTCCGTGGCCGAAGACCGCCCGGGCGATCTCGGACAGCATCGACGGGTATCCGTCGGAGTACGGGACGGCGTGGGTCACATGTGTCAGCCAGGCCACTCCCGCCAGCAGGAACGCGAGAATGCAGGCCATGATCGTCATCACCCGGCGGGCGTTGATGCCCTCCGGCTTGCGGAAGGTGGTGACCGTGTTCGAGATGGCTTCCACCCCGGTCAGTGACGAGCCGCCGTTGGCAAACGCACGCAACACGATCAACAGCGTCGCGCCCATCACCAGGCCGCTGCCCTGGTGGACGGGCACCGCTCCGACGATGTGCTGGGGATCGTAGACCGGCAGGTTGCCGATCAGTTCACGAATGACGCCGACCACGATGGTCAGCGAGACCATGGCCACAAAGGCGTAGGTGGGCAACGCGAAACGCGCGCCGGCTTCCCGCAACCCGCGCAGGTTGGCAAAGCACATCAACAGCACCATGCCGACCGTGATCTCGAGGCTGTAGGGGCCAAGGACCGGTAGCGCCGAGGCCACCGCCACCGTGCCCGCCGCGCATTGCACCGCGACGGTGACGACGTAGTCAATCAGCAGGGCGGCCGCGGCGACCTGCGCCACCCGGGGACCGAAGTTCTCCCGCGCAACGACGTAGGACCCACCGGACCGCGTATAGACCATCACCACCTGGCGGTAGGACGCGGCGACCAGCACCAGGATCAAGAGAATGACCCCGGTGATGGGAAGCAACAGGGCGAACGCGGCCATCCCCGCCGCCGGCAGCAGCTCGATCATGATCTGCTCGGAGCCGTAGGCGGTCGATGAGATCGCGTCGGGTGAGAGCACGCCGAGCGCGACCGGGTTGGACAACTTCTCGTGCTCGAGCTGCGAGTTGATCAGGGGTTTACCGAGCAAGCCTCGTTTGCAGACGTCGGAGAACGACGACGACCATGCCTTGTGATCAACGGTCCGTCGCTCAGCCAAAGGTGTTGCCACAGGCGATATTCCTTCCCCCAAGCATGACATTTGCCCCCTTCGATCCGGGAACCCGCCGAAAGAGTATCTGCCACAATTGTTTTTGTCGCCCTACCGTCCGCGACCTAGAAGAACAAACACAGGAGATTGGCAGAATAATTGCCAGGACACTCCCAGCGGGGTGACCTGGATGTAACAAACAAGTGCCAATCGGTAATGCAGATGCCTTTCTCTGGCACCCGGGACGGCTCGAAAAGTCCGACGCGAAACTCGTTGTGATGTATGGCACTTGGTAGCCGACACCCAGCCCGCCGCGCCGAGGAGCCGATGACCAGCATCACCACAGGAACGTCAAAGGTGTTGTACAGCAAATCTTCTAACACGGCTGACCGCCACCACTAATATAGCAATTCACACAAGTCGTGGTTGTATTAATTGAGTTCTGTTGCGCTCCAGTGCAATCGGAGGGCGTATTTGTACGCTCCGGGCCCCTGCTCTTGCACGGTGGATGCGTTCAGTCTCACCGCACTCCAAATCTGTCTGTTAGCATCGAATTAGATCTCCATTTCCTTGGAGTAGCGCGTGACACCCGCCTAAGCGAAATAAGTGCTTGTGCCACATGGGTTTCGCGTCTCTGCACCACCGGACGCATGGAGAAAACCAATCCAGGTCGACGTTCACCGGAGGGTAGTAATTGTTTCGCGGAGGGATAGGACCTCATGAGCCAGTGCATCATCGTCAGCGGTGATGACGCGCTCGCGTCGACGATCGTCGATGAGCTGAAGCGGGCGGGCGCGCGCGTCGCCAGGCTTCTCGATTCGGAACTCGCGGGCGCCCGGGTCAAGACCCAGCTCGCCAGGGCGGGCGTCACCACGGCGTCCGCCGTCGTGTGCGCGGGAGACGACGACGCGACGAACCTGGAGATTGCGCTGCTGGCGCGGAAGGCCAACCCGGACATCCGTGTGGTGGCGCGGGTGGCCAACGACGTGTTGCGCGAGGCGGTCGCTGCCGACGAGGGGCCCAGCTCCATCCTGGGCGTCGCGGATCTGGCGGGGGCCGCGGTCGTCGAGGCGTGCCTGGCACGCACCACACATCCCTTCGAAGTGGCAGGTATCGAATTCGTGGTCTTCGGCGCCGAGGCGCCGTTCGACGCGTCGCTGCGCGAGATCTATGGCGACCTCGCCCCGGTCGCGATGGTGCACAACGAGGACGCCGACCACCCCGGTGAGGTCGTGGTGTGCCCCGGGCGCGATTTGCGGGTCAACGCCGGCGACTGGACGGCAATGATCGGCACCACCGAGGAGGCGGCCGCCTGCGGCGTCAAGGTGCCACGTAACCCGAAGATGCGGTCGCGCCAATCCCGGCTGCGCCGTGTCCTCTACGCGGTGCGGGCCCTGCCCAACGAGGTCAATCCCGCTTTCTACCCGCTGATAGCCGCCCTCGTCCTCTTGATCATCAGCTCGACGACCCTGCTGCACTTTTCCTACACCCACCCAGGCATGTCCTGGACCGACGCTTTCTACTTCACCAACGAGACCATCACCACGACC
>NZ_LZJA01000271.1:0-7403 GCF_001666785.1 Mycobacterium sp. E3305
CGGAGGGCGTGTTCGAGCGCTTCGACGGCCTGAAGTTCGTCTGGGCCGACGGCGCCGCCGACTTCATCACGCCGTTCATCTGGCGGATGGACACGTTCGGCCGGCCCCACCTGGAGCAGACGCCCTGGGCGCCGCGCATCCCCAGCGATTACCTCCCGGGGCACGTCTATTTCGTCCAGGGCAGCCTCGACGGCCCCGGTGACGTCGATTTCGCCGGCGAATGGTTCGGCTTCACCGGCAAGGACGACATGGTGATGTTCGGCTCGAGTTACCCGCATTGGCAGTTCGGCGACGCCAAAAAGCTGCCAAGGGCGCTCTCCGCCGAGCAGCGCGACAAGGTCTGCTGGCGCAACGCGGCGCGGCTCTACGGCATAGACATCCCCGCCGAAGTGGGCGCACAGTAGAAGCAGGACGTGAGACCGAGGAGTTCCCCATGACGTTGACCCATTCGCAGGAGCGGGTCCCCGCGACCGAGCGCATAGCCGTCCGCTGCGTCGACTCGGACGTCCACCCCGCGCCCAAGCGGGGCGAGCTGGTCCCGTACATCCCGGAGCCCTGGCGCAGCAAGTACTTTCTCAACCGCAACGTGGGTGAGCTGATCTACTACGACGCGCCGGACTACGCGCACTCGTACGCGATGCGCGTGGACTCCTTCCCCGCCAACGGCGAATTCCCGTGCAGCGACCCGGATATGGCGTTCCGCCAACTCATCATGGAGGCGGGCTCCGACATCGCGATCCTGGAGCCGGCCGCCTACCCGGCGCGGCTGCCCGAGGCCCAGCACGCGATGTCGTACGCGCTGAACGACTGGCAGGCCAATCACTGGCTGGACAGCCACAACAATTGGCACGAACGGTGGCGCGGTTCGATCTGCCTCGCCATCGAAGAGCCGGAAGCGTCCGTGCGCGAAATCGAGCGCTGGGCCGGGCATCCGTTCATGGCGCAGATACTGATCAAGGCCGAGCCGAAGCCGTCCTGGGGCCATCCCAAATACGACCCCATCTGGGCCGCGGCCACCAAGCACGACATCACCGTGAGCTGCCACCTGTCGCGCAGCCAGTACGACGAGCTACCGATCCCGCCGGTGGGCTTCCCCAGCTACAACCACGACTTCATGGTGACCTACTCGCTGCTGGCCGCCAATCAGGTGATGAGCCTGATCTTCGACGGCGTCTTCGACCGGTTCCCGTCGCTGCGGATCGTCTTCGTCGAGCACGCATTCAGCTGGATCCTGCCGCTGATGTGGCGCATGGACGCGATCTACGAAGCGCGCAAGTCGTGGGTGGACATCAAGCGCAAGCCGTCGGAGTACGTCAAGGACCACATCAAGTTCACCACCCAACCGCTGGACTACCCCGAGGACAAGACGGAGCTCACCCGCGCACTGGAATGGATGGAGTGCGAGAAGATCTTGCTCTTCTCCTCGGACTACCCGCACTGGACGTTCGACGACCCCCGCTGGTTGGTCAAGCACCTTCCCAAGCACGCCCGCGACGCGGTGATGTACAAGAACGGGATTGCGACCTACCACCTGCCGGAGACCGTCCCGGTCCTCGAGGGTCAGACCCGGGTGCTCTGAGTTGACCGAACAAGCCAAACGGCCCGAGCCCCGTCTCGCCCAGGGCCGCGAGCATGTCGTTGCCACCGTGGACGAGATCCCGCCGGGCAAGCACAAGCTCGTCCCCATCGGCCGGCACGGCGTCGGGGTGTACAACGTCAACGGCAGCTTCTATGCGATCGCGAATTACTGTCCGCACCAAGGCGGTCCGTTGTGCTCGGGCCGCTCGAGGGGGCGCACGATCGTCGACGAAACCGCGCCCGGTGACTCGGTGATGGTGCGCGACATGGAGTACATCTACTGCCCCTGGCACCAATGGGGTTTCGAGCTGGCCACCGGGACGACAGCGGTCAAACCGGAATGGAGTATCCGCACCTACCCGGTGCGCATCGTCGGCAACGACGTTCTGGTGCAGGCCTAACACAGGAGAAATCGCGTGCCTTCTATCGAGATCAACGGGGGAAATGTCGTCTACGAGATCCTCGGTGACTCAGGGGATCTCATCGCGTTGACGCCGGGCGGCCGGTTCAGCAAGGAGATCGAGGGCCTGCGGCCGCTCGCGGACGCGCTGGCCGCCGGCGGCTACCGCGTGCTGCTGTGGGACCGGCCCAACTGCGGCGCTTCCGACGTGCAGTTCTACGGCCAGAGCGAATCACACATGCGCGCCGAGACACTGCACAAGCTGGTGACGGGGCTGGGATTCGAGCGCTGCATCCTCGCCGGGGGATCCGGCGGGGCGCGGGATTCCATGCTGACCACGATGCTCTACCCCGAAATGGTCACCAAGCTGGTGGTGTGGAACATCGTCGGCGGCATCTACGGCACCTTCGTACTCGGCTCCTTCTACATCATCCCGAGCATCCTCGCGGTCCGCGGTACCGGCATGGACGGCGTGGTGAAGGTTGCCGAATGGCGGGACCGCATCGAGCAGAACCCCGACAACAAGCAGCGGTTCCTCGACTTCGACAAAGACGAATTCCTCAAGGTGATGCTGCGCTGGCTGAACGCGTTCGTCTCCAAGCCTGGACAGACGATCCCGGGCGTCGAGGACGAGATGTTCGACCGAATCAAGGTCCCCACGTTGATCATTCGCGGCGGCGAGAACGACATGGATCACCCGAAGCGGACGTCGCTCGAGGTCAGTTGCCTGATCAAGGGATCGAAGCTCATCGACCCGCCGTGGCCGGAGGATGCGTGGGAACGCGCATCCGAGGACCGTGCGGCGGGCCGGGTCCAGCACTTCAACATGTTCGACACGTGGGTACAGGCGGCGCCCCCGATCCTCGAATTCCTGGGCTCGTGATGGCGCTAGACGGTGCGAATGTGGACCTCGCAGTTGAGCGACGCCTCCAGAGCCGTGTGAACGCGGCTCTCCGGGATGCGTTCCAGGTCGGACTCCCGCAGCGTCACGTACACGATGTCGAATCCGTCGTCACCAGGCGTCCGCTCGATGTCGCCCGCGAGCCCGAAGCCGGACAGCACGCCGTGGGCGTCGTCGTCGGTTCCGCGGCTGATGAAGGTGACCACCCCCGGTACCGGCGTGCCGCCGAACACCTTGGCGCACAGGTTCATTGCCACGTGCCTGGCCGCGTCGCCGTCTTCAGCGGCGATCAACAATTCGACTTCGCGGCGCCCCGCGGGCATGGCCACGAGATCGTTCTCGACCACGCCGACGCCCGCTTGCGCCGCGAGCTCAAGGAGCGCCGCCATGCCGTCTCGTAGCTGCGCCGCCGTGGACACGCTTTCCGGGTCGACGTTGACGCGTACCACCGCAGTTCGCACGTGCGCAAGCGTAACCAAGACGATGGCAGGCCGGCCGTGAGCACCGCGCAATCCACCCCCATCGCCACCGCCACCTCCCCCGGCTGCGAACCCCGATTGCTCTTCGGACGAACCGGCCATACACCCGAGGATCTCGCGGCGTATCGAGAGCGCGGCGGATATCGGCCGCTCGCCGACGCCGATGGATTGCTGAGCGAAGTGGAAGTCAGCGGGCTGGTCGGTCGGGGCGGCGCGGCCTTCCCCCTCGCGATCAAGTTGCGCACGGTGCGCGATAACGGCCGCGTTGCCGGCGGCGCCGTGGTCGTCGCGAATGGTGAAGAGGGAGAACCGGCCTCGATCAAAGACCGGTGGCTGCTGCGCAACCGTCCACATCTGGTGCTGGACGGCCTTCGACTTGCCGCGGCGGTCGTGGGCGCCGGCCGCGCCTATGTATATGTGTCCGACCCGGAATCGGCGCACAGCGTCCAGACCGCGCTCGGCGAGCTCGATCCGGGCACCGTCGGCGTCACGGTCGGGCTGTTGGCCGTGCAACCCGGGTATGTGGCCGGCGAGGAGACCGCGGCCGTCCGCGCGCTCAACGGCGGCCCGGCCAAGCCGACCGACAAGCCGCCACGCCCCTTCGAATCCGGCGTCGACGAACGGCCCACGCTGGTGAGCAACGTCGAGACGCTGGCCAATCTGCCCTTCCTGCAGGGCCACGGCTCGACGAAGTTCCGCTCGCAGGGCACGTCGATATCCCCGGGCACGTTCCTGGCCACCGTAACCGGCGCCGGCCGGCCGCCGGTGCTCTACGAGCTTCCGCTCGGCCTGCCGTTCACCGAACTCCTCGCGCTGCACGGCGTTTCGCCGGACCAGGTGCGTGGAGCGCTGATGGGCGGCTATTTCGCCGGTCTGCTCAACCGCTCCGTGCTCGAGACAACCCTGGATCACGAGACGATGCGGCGCCTCGGCAGCGGCCTGGGCTGCGGCGCGGTCTCGGTGATCACCGACGACTGCCCCGTCGCGGTCGCGGCGTCGGTGCTGGCCTACTTCGACCGCGAGAACGCCGGCCAATGCGGGTCATGCTTCAACGGAACCGCGGCGATGGCGGCCGTCGCCGGTGCGTTGCGCGACGGCGCCGCAACGGCAGAGGACCTCCAACGGTTGCGCCGCTGGTCGGTGCTGCTGCGTGGGCGGGGCGCCTGCGCGACGCTGGACGCCGCCACGAATGTGGCCGCCAGCCTGCTGGCGCAGTTCCCGGGCGAAGTGACCACGCACCTGGAGGGCACGTGCCCGGCCTGCTCTCGCGGCGCGTTCCGCAGCGACCGCCCCTACGAGGCGGAGGCTGCGAGGCAAGCATGAAAATCCGCTTGGATCGCACGGTTTGCGACGGTTTCGGCATCTGCGCCAAGTACGCGCCCGGATACTTCTCGCTGGACGATTGGGGCTACGCCTCCCTCATCGGCGATGGCACCGTGGCGGAGTCGGACCGCGACGCGGTGATGCGCGCCCTGATGGACTGCCCGGTGCACGCCATCGCGGAAATCGGGGAACGCACCTCGCCCGCCGCGCACCCACCACTCACCGATGCGGAAGATCCGGCCGAGCACCTCAAAACCGAAGAGAACGAGGCGGAGTGGGGATTCACCCGCTGAACGGGGTGCCGCGAAACTTCCTGACCATGGTCTAGGCGGTCTCGACGGAATAAGCTGAACCAGCCAGGATGGCCCATCGGGAGGCACACGATGAGGTGGTTTATTCGTCGCCTGACCGCCGTCATAGCGGTCGCGCTCGCACCGGCGGCCGTCGCGGTGATCGCGACGCCGGGAATCAGCTCGGCGGACTGCGATCGCAACATGTCGTTCAATCCGGCGACGCTCGAGTGCACGCCGCCACCGGTCCTACCGGACTGGTACACACTGCCGCCGCCATACGCGCCGCCATTCGCCGCACAGGACGTGCCGCCGCCACCACCACCGCGGCCATGGTGGTCACCGAACGAACCGATGTGGAATGCCGGCTTTCACCAGTGGGGTACCTATTTCACCGGCGTCTGGGTGCCCTACTGACCGGTCGTCCCGGCGGCGGCCACCGTCCCCGGAAACAAGACCAATACCGTCTCGATCGCACCTGCGTACGAGTGATAACGTAATTCTCCAATTCGTATAACGGTCCTACCAAGCCGCACCCTGGACCCGCTCGATGCGCGGAGGTGACGTGTCAGCAGCACCGGGCCGACCGCTGCCCCTGATCACGCAGGACAACGAGTTCTTTTGGACCTCGGGAGCCGACGGCAGACTGCGCCTGCAGGAGTGCCAGGCCTGCCAATCCCTGATCCATCCGCCCGCGCCGGTGTGCCGGTATTGCCGTTCAACCGATGTCGGGGTGCGAGCGGTCTCCGGCAGGGCAACGCTCGCCGGGTTCACCATCAACGAACGGTTCAGCCTGCCCGGGCTGGCCGCGCCCTACGTCATCGCGCAGGTGGCGATCGCCGAAGATCCGCGGATTCGGTTGACCACCAACATCATCGAGTGCGAGCCCGATCGGCTCGAACTCGGCCAACAGGTCGAGGTTGTCTTCGAACACGTCGAGGACGTGTGGTTTCCATTGTTCCGGCCGGTACACGATGCCGAAGCCGGCCCATTGCCCACCGATGAGATAGCGCCGGAGCGCTTCGGCGAACACGTGCGCCCCATGCTCACCCGGGAGAAGTTCGAAGACAAGGTCGCACTGACCGGGATCGGCATGTCGCCGATCGGTCGCCGGCTGATGCAGCCCCCGTTGGCGCTGACCGTGCAGGCGTGCGAAGCGGCCATCGCCGACGCCGGCCTGACATTCGCCGACATCGACGGCCTGTCCACCTATCCCGGCGCCATCACCGTGGCGGGCATGGGCGAGGGGGGCACCACCGCCCTCGAGGCCGCGCTCGGCATCCGGCCGACTTGGCACAACGGCGCGATGGAAACGTTCGGCCCGGGTGGCTCCCTGATCGCCGCGATGCTTGCGGTCGCCTGCGGGCTGGCCCGGCACGTGCTGTGCTTCCGGACGGTGTGGGAAGCCACCCACGGCGAGCTGATGAAGCATGGCAAAATCAGCCCGACCCATGGTTCAGCGGGCCGGATGTCGGGCTGGCAGATGCCATTCGGGGCGACTTCCGCGGCGCACACCTTGGCGATGAACGCGCAGCGGCACTTTCACCGCTACGGCACCACTAAAGAGACGCTGGGCTGGATCGCGCTGAATCAGCGGGCCAACGCCGAACTCAACCCGACCGCCATCTACCGCTCGCCGATGACGATGGACGACTACCTCAACGCGCGGCCGATCACCACGCCGTTCGGCCTCTATGACTGCGACGTACCCTGCGACGGCGCGATCGCCGTCATCGTCTCCGCCGTCGACACCGCGCGCGACCTCGCCAAACCACCTGTCCTGGTCGAGGCGGTGGGCACGCAGATCATCGAGCGAATCGACTGGGACCAAAGCACTCTCACCCACGAACCGCAGGTGCTGGGTCAGGCGGCGCACGTGTGGACGAGAACCTCCCTGCGCCCCGACGACGTCGACGTCGCCGAGCTCTACGACGGCTTCACCATGAACTGTTTGTCCTGGATCGAGGCGCTGGGATTCTGCGGAATCGGCGAGGCCAAAGAGTTCCTGGACGGCGGCAAGAACATCGCCCGTGACGGCCTGCTGCCACTGAACACCCACGGCGGCCAGCTGTCGCACGGGCGCACCCATGGCATGGGCCTCGTCCACGAGGCCATCACCCAGCTGCGCGGGGAGGCCGGCGATCGCCAGGTCGCCGACGCCCGCGTCGGCGTGGTCAGCAGCGGCGGCCTCACCCCCAGCGGGGTGCTCTTACTGCGGGCCGACGCATGAAAACGCCGCGGCCCCGGCTGGTGATCGTCAACGGCGTACCGATGTCGGCGCTGGTCGCCGAGGCCGACGAACCCAAGGCCGTGATCGTGGCGATCCACGGCGGGGGAACCACCGCAATGTATTTCGACTGTCCGGGGCATCCGTCGTATTCGCTGTTGCGGACCGGCGCGGCGGCCGGATTCACCGTGGTGGCGATCGACCG
>NZ_LZJA01000272.1:0-684 GCF_001666785.1 Mycobacterium sp. E3305
CCTGGGCCCGCTGGCCACCGACATCGCACCGGCCTACGACCACATCACGTCGGCGATCGGCGCGGCGATCATCGCCCAGGCCGGCACCGCGATGCTGTGCTACGTGACACCCAAGGAACACCTCGGGCTGCCGGACCGCAAGGACGTCAAGGACGGGGTGATCGCCTACAAGATCGCCGCCCACTCCGCAGACCTGGCCAAGGGCCATCCGCGGGCCCAGGAGCGCGACGATGCGTTGAGCACCGCACGCTTCGAGTTCCGCTGGAACGACCAGTTCGCGTTGTCGTTGGACCCCGACACCGCACGGGAATTCCACGACGAGACCCTGCCTGCCGAGCCCGCCAAGACGGCGCACTTCTGCTCGATGTGCGGGCCCAAGTTCTGCTCCATGCGGATCACCGCCGACGTTCGGGCCTACGCTGCCGAGCACGGGCTCGACAGCGAGGAGGCGATCGAGGCGGTCATGAACGAGGGCATGGCCGAGAAGTCGCGCGAGTTCGCCGAGCACGGCAACCGGGTGTACCTGCCGATCAGCCAGCAGTGATCCAACCGCTCCCGGTGCTGCCGCTGGCACCCCCGGGCGCCACGCCGCTGCGCGTGCTGTCCATCGCCGGGTCCGACTCGGGGGGCGGCGCCGGCATCCAGGCCGACATGCGCACCATGGCGCTACTCGGCGTGCACGCC
>NZ_LZJA01000273.1:0-10351 GCF_001666785.1 Mycobacterium sp. E3305
ACCTCGACCCGTCGCTGATGGTGCCCTTGATCGTCTTGTGGAAGTCGCGCACCTTGCGGCCCCACTCGCGCGGCTCGTCGGAGTAGACGGTCTTCATCAGCGGCGGCGCGGTCCGCTTCGCCCGACCTAACGTGTCGCTGAAGACCACCGAGTGGTCGAGCACGCCCTGGGCGAGCTGTTCGATGCAGTTCTCCACGCCCGCCGTGCGCTGGAACCCGAAGAACTGGGTGCGGTTGTCCCCGTAGAACTTCCAGGTCAACGACTCCGGTCCGAGCCGCGCGCCGGCGGCCCCGGCAGGCCCGTCTACCGGCATGGGCAACGCCTCCCGCACCCCGGTGTCGAAGCGGGTTCCCGCCGTGAAAGGGGTGGGGGCGGCCGCCAACCCGTCGTTGTGGGTGGTCATGCTCCCCTCCCCGCGGCCTCAGCCGCCATGCCCTTGCGAATCAATGACACAAAACCGTATCTTTGTTTCAACAGCCTAGCAACCGGTCGCGCCGATCGCATACCGGGCGGTCATTCGAGGAGTTGAGGCGATGCGGACAGCCACGCAGCCCGACGCGGACGCGGCGCTGAGCGACGTCGACCGCACCATCCTGGACACCGCGCGCGCCGTCTTCGAGACCTACGGCGTGCGCCGGGCCAACATCGAAGACGTCGCGGCCCGCGCGGGCGTCAGCCGCAGCACCGTGTACCGGCGCTTTCCCACCAAGGACGACCTGTTCGGACACGTGGTGCGGCGCGAGGCCGAATCCTTCTTCAGCACGCTGGACCGCGCGACCACCGGCTGCGATCCGAAGCAGGCCGTGGTCGAGGCGTTCGCGCTGGGCGTGCGCCTGGTCCACGACTCGAAGCTGTACTCGCGGATCGCCGAGAGCGAACCCGAGCTGTTGGGCATGTTCTCCCGATCGCGGGCCTTCCCCATCGGGCAGTTCGCCGACGGCATCGCCCACACCCTGCGCCGCTGCGGGACCGACATTCCCGACCGCGACCTGTCCAACATCGCCGACATCCTGCTTCGCGTCGCGCTCGGCATCATCGTGTTTCCCACCGACCGCCTCGACACGTCAGACCCCGCGGCCGTCCGCGAGTACGCCGCCCGTTACCTCGTGCCGATCATCCGCCGCTGAGCGGTTCCGGCGTGTCGGTGACCTGCACTAGCCTGGATGCGTGGCTGGGAGTTCTGCGGCTCCGCGAACCCGGTACGCCAGTTGCGGCGAGATCGACATCGCCTATCAGGTCTTCGGCGATGGTCCGATCGACCTGCTCGTGCTGCCGGGCCCGCTGATCCCGATCGACTGCGTCGACCTCGAGCCGTCGATGTACCGGTTCCATCGCCGGCTCGCGTCGTTCTGCCGGGTGATCCGGTTCGACCAGCGCGGCATCGGCCTGTCGTCGCGGGTGCCCGCGGACATGCTCGGCCCGGAATCGTGGGCGCAGGACGCGATCGCGGTCATGAACGCGGTGGGATGCGAGCGGGTGACGATCTTCGCCCCGGGTTTCACGTCGCTGGCCGGGATCGTTCTGGCGGCCGACCATCCCGAGCGGGTGAACAGCCTGGTGATTGCGAACGGCGCGGCGCGCACGCTGCGTGGGCCCGATTACCCCATCGGCAGCGACCTCGACGACGCCGACCGCTTCACGACGGTCGGGATGGAGCCGGACGCCGTCGAGCAAGGGTTCGACATGCTCGGCATCATCGCGCCCTCCGTGGCGGGCGACGCCGCGTTCAGGTCGTGGTGGGACATGGCCGGCAACCGGGCGGCGTCGCCCAGCATGGCCCGCGCGTTCATCAACAAGGTCAGGGAGGGCGACGTCCGCGACCGGCTTCCCCGTATCGCCGTCCCGACCCTGATCCTGCACCGCGACAACCAGGCCTTCAGCCCCGTCGAGCACGCCCACTACCTGACCGAACACATCCCCGGCGCACGCCTGGTCGAGTGCCCGGGCGGGGACACCCTGTACTGGGTCGGCGACACCGCCCCCGTCCTCGACGAGATCGAGGAATTCATCACCGGCGTGCGCGGCGCCTCCGACGCCGAGCGCCTGCTCACGACGATCGTGTTCACCGACATCGTCGGCTCCACCGAGCGTGCCGCGCTGCTCGGCGACCACCGCTGGCGCGACCTGCTCGACAACCACGACACCCTCGTTCGGCACGAACTGCTGCGATTCTCCGGGCGAGAAGTCAACACGGCCGGGGACGGCTTCGTCGCGACGTTCAGCAGCCCGAGCGCCGCGATCGCGTGCGCCGACGCCATCGTCGACGCGGTCCGCGTGCTGGGCATTGAGGTGCGGGTGGGCATCCACGCCGGTGAAGTCGAGGTGCGCGGCAACGACGTCGCCGGCATGGCCGTACACATCGGCGCCCGGGTGGCCGCCCTCGCCGGCCCCAGCGAGGTGCTGGTGTCCTCCACGCTCCGCGACATCGTCACCGGATCGCGGCACCGCTTCGGCGACCGCGGCGAGACAGCACTCAAGGGCGTGCCGGGCCAGTGGCGGTTGTACTCGCTGGTGCGCGAGCACGCCGCCGTCAGGCGGTGACCGAGTGCGGCTCGGCGTACGCTGCGTAGTGGCGGGGTAGGGGCCGCCAGGGGGCCTTCTTCCGGCGGCCCGATCCCCGATTCCGGCGTACGGCTTGGTATTTGGTCGAAGGAGTGCGCATGACCGACGTGCACGTCTCGTTGCCCCCCGCGCTGCGTCGAGCGCTGGAGCTGCTGGCCGATCCGCCGGCGAATCCCGATGTGAGCAAGGGTTATCTGGATCTGCTCGGTAGCGGATCCGACGAGGGCAACGGCGTCGCCAAGAACACCGGCCCGATCCAGGCGGCGTGGGCATCACCGATCGGATCGATGCTCTACGACAACGCCCAAGCCCTGTCGCGGCGGTTGATCAGCGCGTGGCAGACACCGCTCGAGTGGTTGAACATCCCGCCCGGCGGCACAGCGCTCGATGTCGGCTCGGGCCCGGGTAACGTGACCGCGTCGCTGGCACGCGCGGCCGGCCCGGGCGGGCTCGCGCTGGGGGTCGACATCTCCGAGCCCATGCTGGCGCGCGCCGTCCGCAACGAGGCCGGACCGCAGGTCGGCTTCATCCGGGCTGACGCACAACGACTTCCGCTGCGCGACGACACGGTCGACGCGGTCATCTCGACGGCCGTGTTGCAGCTGATTCCCCATCCGGAGACCGCGCTGGGCGAGATGGCGCGGGTGCTACGACCGGGCGGCAGGCTGGCCGTCATGGTGCCCACCGTCGGTCCGGCCGCCCGGCTGTTCCAGAAGCTGCCGAACGTGGGGGCGCATGTCTTCGACGAGGACGAGATCGGCGACATCCTGGAAGGCCAGGGATTCGTGAGCGTGCGCGTGAAGAACTACGGCACGGTCCAGTGGGTGCGGGGTAAGAACGGCTGAGTCAGTCGCGTTTCACAGCGGCCGTGGCCTCACGAGTCGGGGTTCTGTGCGACCGTGGCGAGCCGGTCCATCGATTCGCGCAACATCTCCGGCGTCGTCGCGCGAGCGCGTTCCAGGCGGCTGGCGTCGGTCAGCCCCGTCCAATCGTAGGTGTGGGTCACCGTGGTGAGTTCGGCGTTCACCGGGCTGAGCTCCCAGCGCCACAGGTGACCGGGCGGCTGTTTTCTGGGTTCGGCTGGGCACCAGGCGATTTTGCTGCCTTCGACGAATTCCACGACGTGGTTCTCCCGCACGGCGCCATTGGTCAGCTTCGTGGTGAACACGTCCCCGACGGCGCGGACTCGTTGGCCCGGGGCGGACGAGGCGAGGTTGTTGTTGCCGTCCCAGCTCGGCTGGCGCGCGGGGTCAGCGATCAGCTCGAAGATCCGCGCGGCGTTGGCCGCGATGACGCGCGTGGCGCTCACGATGCCTTCGATTTCCATGTCCGACATACCGCTATCCAAACACGTCCACCGGAGCGCCGCCGCGGTGTGAATGTGACCTTCGGCCGAAGCGTTGAGGACCTTCGACCGTCGAGCTACCGGCCGGCGGGGTGCGACCGTGGTGGATGCCGGGGCAACCCGGTGGTCTGCCCGAAGTGCAGCAAGCCCATTTTTGGGCGAGGCCATCCGCAAGGGCCTGATTGACCCACCGTCTTAAGACGGGGAACTGCCTTCGGGCAGACCCTCATGCCTACGGCATCCGGGGCAGCGCCTCGACCGGCCCGGACAGCGCCGCCTTCACGTAGCGGGTGTCGTCGTCGGCCAGCACCTCGGGCTCGCCCCCTTCGATACCGTCGACGATTGCGTGCGCCACCTGACGCGGGTCGTTCTTTGGTGCGTCGAAGCCGGACGCCATCTCGGTGTCGGTGAAGCTGAGGTGCGCGGCGACCACCAGGGTGCCCTGCTTTTCGAGTTCGATCCGCAGCGTATTCGTCGTCGACCACAGCGCCGCCTTGGAGTCGCCGTACCCGCCGGAGCCGGGCATCCAGGACAGGATCGAGGCGATGTCGACCAGCGCGCCGCCACCGTTGGCGGCCAGGATCGGCGCGAAGGCCTTGGCGACGCGCAGCGCACCGAAGTAGTTGGTCTCGAACACCGCGCGCACTTCCTCGATGTCGCTGTCGAGCAGCTTCGCCGCGCCGAGGACACCCGCGTTGTTGATTACGATCTCGGCGTCCGAAGCCGAAGCTGCCAGAGCCGCAACGGAGTCCGCATCGGTCACGTCCAACTCGGCGCTGACCACGCGCGGGTCCGCGCTGGGTTTGGGCGCCCGCGCCGTCGCGTAGACCTTGGCCGCGCCCCGCTCCAACAACTCGTCCACGATGGCCTTGCCCAGCCCGCGCTGTCCGCCGGTAACTACGACCGTCGACCCTTTGATGTTGACCATGATCCAGACTCCTGACGTAGGTAAATCCAATTTGTTTCTGTCACCGTAGTTGCCGGTGTCGACATAGTCAAGTATCTTTTAGTTATGTCTATTTCATGGGCTGCGTCACAGCGGTACGGCATCACCCCGGCGCCCGGCGGCCTGGCATTGGTCCAGGACTTCCTCAACACCAGGGGGATCGCGGGCTATGGCCCGGACCTGCTGGCTGACACCGCGGTCGCCCGCGACTGGGTCGCGGGCGCGGTGCGTAACTGGTCGACCACCCGCGGCGAGGTGCTACCGCCGCCCAAGCTCGACGACGCAGATTTGACCAAGCTGCGCTCGTTGCGGGACACCATCGATGCACTGGTGAGCGGCGAGACGACGGGCGGACGAGGCGCCATTCCCGCGGCCCTGGTGGTCTCCGACGCCGGGGCGGTCCGACTGGAGCCCAGCGGCGCCGGGTGGCGCTGGCTGGCGTCGGCGCTGTGGGCCGAGATTCTGCTGAGCCAGCACGCCGATACCTGGCGGCGCGTCAAGCGGTGCCACAACCACCACTGCGGGTCGACGTTCTACGACCGCTCCAAAAACAACAGTGGGGTCTGGCACGACGTCAAGACGTGCGGTAACGCCGCCAATCTGCGCGCTTCGCGGGCCCGTCGACGGGAACGCGAGCGCGCGATGGGCCTAGCGGTTCCGCCACAGTAGGCGGTAGCGGTAGTAGAGGCCCCGCCGGATCGTTGCTTCCGGTAGCACGTCGGCGGACACCCGGCGAATCTCCTGGAGACTTTCCCGCGGATCGGCCACGGCCACGCCGATGTTGCGAGTCTCCCGGTGCAGCAGCGACCCTGCGCGCGCGGCGGGGGTGCACAGGGCGGCCCATGCCCAGTCGGCGACCGTTTTGTTGGCCGACAGCCCCACGACGGCGAGTTCCCCTGCGGGCGTGAGCATTTCGCGTGCCCTCTGCAGGGTCTCGCGCAGGGGCAGATGATGCAGGCTGGCCACGAACGTGATGAGGTCGAACGAGCGCGGCTCCGCCGCGAAGGCTTCGAAGCGGGCGAGGAGCACCGAGGCATTGTCGGTGGATTGCAACCGATCTATCGCCCGTTCGACCGCGGTTGGGTCGGCATCGATGCCGACGACGCTGCGCGACACCGTGGCCAGCCGCCGGGCGAGCAACCCGTCGCCGCACCCCACGTCCAAGACGTCGCCGCGATGGCGCGCGGCGATGTCGACCAGCCAGCCGTGATACGCGGCGTTGTGGTTCCAGTAGTCGTGCGGGCGGTCGGCCCTCAGCAGCGCTCCGCGCCCCGTGGCATGAGCCTCACGGCGCGTGCGCGGCTTGGCCGGGTTCTCAGCACCACCCGCAACGCGTAACCGGCACGCGCCTTGATCGGCGTCACGACATCGAGATTGCTAGGGCTCTGACTGATCCAGGAGGGCAGTGTCGCCACGGTTTCGATCCTTCGTCTGTTCGGCCTGTTGCGCCGATTCATTGAATTGCACCGGGGCCGCTTTACGGGCGCGCCGCGCCGGGGTAAACGCCACGAAAAGCCATTTTGTGGCCCTACGCACAGCCGCCCGTGCGCCGGCGCGCTGTCACACATTGGCCGGGCGTCTGAACTTCCGCAGGTAGGCCGGCAGCCCCCGCGCGGGTGGCGCCTTGGGCCAATCATCGGCCCGGAAGTAGGCGTCGGTCCCGCCATCGACGAAGACGACACTGCCGCAGAGGAATTCGGCGGATTCGGACAGCATGAAACACATCCACTCGGCCATGTGCCGCGCCTCGCCGAAGCCACCGATTGGCACGGGGAAGGACCGGACGGCCTTGGCCTGCCGGGGCGTCGCGAGCTGTTCCTGCAGCAACGGCGTCATGATGGCTCCGGGCGCCAGCGCATTCAGCCGCACGCCCGCGCCCGCCCACTCGGGCAGCACCGCGTTTCGCCGCACCCAACGACTCAGGGCGATCTTGGAGGCCGCGTACATCATCGTCGGCGCGGCCGGGCCGAACGGTCGCACCGCTCGCAGGGCCTTGCCGGCGTCATGCGCGAGGAACGCCTTCACCGCGCGGCGCGGGACGAGGGGCACCGTCGTCGCCGAGTTACTGGCCACCACAACCACTTTCGCGCTCTCGGCCGCGACCAGCGCCGGTCGCCACGCGACCAGCGGCTCGACGACGCCGAAGAAGTTGACCTCGCCGATCTGGCGTAGCCGCTCTCGACCGGGGCTGGGCCCGAGCCCGGCGGCCAGCACCGCGCCGTCGAGTCTGCCGCCCGAGGCCGCCAGCACGCCGTCGGCGGCCTGCCGACGCCCCTGTGGCGTCGACAAGTCGGCGACGACGTCGGCGTCTTTGATGTCGACGCCGATCACGGTGTGCCCGTCGGCCTTGAGCCGCTGCGCGGTCTCGTGGCCCATCCCGGATGCCGATCCGGTGACCGCATAAGTGCCCATCGCCTTAGTTCTTACCAGCCGCGGTGGCCTGGGGCCTCAGGTTTTGGCGGCGGCCTTCTCGACATCGAGCAGCTGCTCGCCCCGTCGCTCCTCGTCGTACGCTTCACGTCCGCCCCGCAAACCGAACAGGCGTTTCGAGAACAGCAGGTAGACCACGGCGGCCACGTTGATGGTGAAGGTGACCACGCGGGTCATCGTGATGCCCTTGGCCAGGTCGTGAATCTCCAAGGGCAGGAACACCGACGTGGCTATCACCGCGAAGTACTCACCCCAGCGCTTCAGCAGCCACAGACCGACACCTTCCACCACCTCCAGCAGCGCGTAGGCGGTCAGCATCAGGGTCAGCAAGGCCAGGGTGGAGGGTTTGGCGGCCAGCGCCTTCTCGAGTTCGTGCACGATGGTCATCTGGTCGACCTTGAACCCGGCGGCGCGGAAGATCGGCAGGTCGCGTTCGAGGGTGGCCTGGATGGCTCCCCGGGCTCCGCGAAACTTCCACACCGCATAGGCGGCGAGCGCGATCACCACCGCGCGGAACAGGCGTTCCACCGCGAGCGCCCGGATGATGATCGCCTGGCGTAAAGCCTTGCCGCGCATGATCATCGGCGCATCTTCGGCGCGTCCCCGCCCGTGTGGCGCGCCGACGGTGAACTCACCGCAACGCAGGCAGCGCCACACCTCGCCAAGTCCGGTGGTGCCGCTCAGCCGGGCGGCGAGATCCTGTTCGTCGGGCGCATAGGTGGCGTGTCCCGCGATTGCGCAGGTAACCAACTCCCACCTATTGATGCCCTGATCTTTGCGCATGGCCGATCATCGCACTGCCGGCGGCGGGTAACGCAAGAGGGCGCGTCAGAACCGCGGATTGGCCCGCGGCCGTTGCGCGCGGGGGCTTACCGCCGCCAGGAGACCGGTGAGGTCGGTGACCGAGATCTCGTCGAGGTGATCGACCGCCGCGACGATGTCGGCGCGCAACGCTTCCCCGCAGAAGGGTTCGGCCAGCCAGGCGAACTTGTCGATGACGCGTTCCCACGACATGGGCCGGGTGGGCGAGCCCTCGTAATCGGCTTGCTCACGGTGGAATTCGCGCCCGTCCCGGGTCGACAGGTGAACCCGGGCCGCGGTGCGTTTCGGATAGTCGGCGGTCAGGTCGGCAGCCGGTTCGACGTCGACGCGCGCCAACAGCTCCTGCACGTCGGCGCGGCGCACCCGCTCGGTTTCCAGCTGTTCGGGGCCCACCCCGCCGTCGAGGAGTGCAACCGCGCTCAAGTACTTGAGGTTGTAGTCGGCCTGCTCCTTGGTGCGGGGCTCATCCTTGGCGCCGTAGGCTCCCCCGCCGGCGAAGTCATAAGCGCCCTGGAAGACCTCGAGGGTTACCCGCGCGATGTCCTCGCCCCGCAGGGAGTGCTCGTCGCGCAACGCCAAGATCGCGTCGATGACGACCTGGCCGTGAATCAGTGAGCAGTACTGCTTCAAGTAGGTCCGTTCGACGCAGGCGAGCCCGCGGTCGGCGGCCGCGAGATCGATCGGCTGATCGAAGAGTTGGACGAGGCCGTGCGGGCCCTCGAACAACGACCGCGGGCCGGTGACGCCGCGGGCGGCCAGCATGGTCGCGTAGACGGCGCGCATGCCGGTGATGGCCGGTGAGATGCCCTTCCAGTTCGAGACCGGTTCGGCGTGCACGGAAGCCAGCGACACGTTGTCGGTCGCCGCGGCCGCGATCGCGTTGGCGGTCTCGTCGACGCCCAACCCAAGCAACTTGGCCGCGCCGGCAGCCACCGACATCGACAGCTGCAACGCGTGATTGAGTCCCCGCGCCATCACGGGCACCCGGGCGCTGAATCGGCATTGCACCTCGTAGGCGACCGCCAGGGCCAGCAGGAAGTCGGCTCCGCTGGCGCCGGTGTGCTCGGCGACGGCCAAGATCGCGCCGAAGTTGTCGGCGGGATGGCACAGCCCCCCGACCGTCAGATAGGTGTCAAGGAGGTCGGGATACCGCACCAACACCGCGTTGAAGAACGCGGCCTGGTCCACCGACGCCCGTCCCCCGCCCACCAGTGTCGCGGTCGGGGCGCCACTGAACTGGTCGGTGTGCTCGCGAACGGTCGCAATCAGCTCCCCGTCCAGGGAACCGACCGCGCAGGCGATGCTGTCGAGCACGTTGCGTTTGAGCAACGCCCGTGGCCGTCCCGTCAGGTCCGCCTGCTCCGCGCCGACGACGAATCCGGCCAGTTGCTCGACAACGTAGTTCTCTGCCATGACTTTTCGCCTTCCGGGCCGACCACTCCACTGAAGCGCGGCGCCGGCCCGCTCGTCCAGGACCGTTCTCTTACCAGTGTTCGGGGCGAGTTCTCACCGCAGGTGGGGATCGCCGGCGGGGGCCCACCAGCGGCCGGCGGGCGGGGCCGGCCAGTCGCGGGTGCGCGCGATCGTGAGCAGCGCGTCCACGGCGTCACGCACGCTGGCGCGGTCGTCGTCGCGCCGGTGCAGCAGCGACCATGTCCACAGCGGTATCGGCTCGGCGACGGGGCGCTGCCCCAGACTCGGTGGCAGCGCCGCGGTATGGCGTTTCGGTGATGCGAGCACGGCCGCGCCCACCTTGCGCACGTGTGCGTAAAACGCATCCCCGGTGATGCCGCCGTCGTCGATGTGCACGACGCGGGCGCCCACGGCCGCCGCGAACTCGGTGGCGTATCGGTTCCACGACGACCACGCCGACTCGTCGGCGTCGACAAGCACGCTGAGCCGTTGCGCGGCAACGGGATCCGCCGAGGAAGTGCCGGGCAGGACCGCGCGCAGCGCCTCGGTTCGCACCAGGTGTGCCACCAGGCCGAGCTGACTGACCTGGTCGGCAGTGACCCACGCCAGCGCGACGTCGAGGGTGCCCTCGGCAACGCGTTCGGCTTGCGCATGCGACGGCAACACCCATTCGTCGAGGCGCAAGTCCGCCGCAGAACCCACCAGGGTGGTGAGGTCCTCGGGCAGCCAGCTGACGTACCCGAGGCGTACCGGCGTGCTGCGCGCGGCCGCCCGCTGGAGCCGGCGCTTGGCATCGTCGGCCAGCGCCAGGATGCGGCGCGCGTCCGGAAGAA
>NZ_LZJA01000274.1:0-576 GCF_001666785.1 Mycobacterium sp. E3305
TGTCCGGACGTGCAGGTGGTGTTCGCCCGCGGCACCGGTGAAGCCCCCGGAGTCGGGCCCACCGGCCAGGCCTTCGTCGACGCGCTGCACTCGCGCGTGGGCGCCAAGTCGTTCGACGTCTACCCGGTCAACTACCCCGCCAGCGACCAATGGGACACCGGCATCGACGGCGTCAGAGACGCTGGCGCCCACGTCGTTTCGATGGCCCACGACTGCCCCAACACCAAAATGGTGCTCGGCGGCTACTCCCAGGGCGCAGCCGTCATGGGCTTCGTCACCTCCCCCTCGGTACCCGACGGCATCGACCCCAACACCGTCCCCAAGCCCCTCGACCCCACCGTCGCCAGCCACGTGTCCTCGGTCGTGCTCTTCGGCATGCCCAACGTGCGCGCCATGAACTTCCTCGGCGAACCCCCCGTCGTCATCGGCCCTACCTTCGCCGACAAGACCATCAAGGTCTGCGCCACCGAAGACCCGGTCTGTTCCGACGGCATGAACTTCTCCGCCCACAACACCTACGCCGACGACGGCGCCATGATCGACAAGGGCGTCGCCTTCGCCTCCAGCCACCTCGAC
>NZ_LZJA01000275.1:0-607 GCF_001666785.1 Mycobacterium sp. E3305
CGCCGACAGCGTGGACACGGCCCTGGAATCCAGCGCGATCGGCATCCGGGCGGTCAAGATCAGCCTCGTTGGACTGGGCGCTACCGCGGCCGTGCAGGTGGTGATCGCCGTCCTGTCGGGATCGATCGCGCTGCTCGCCGACACCATCCACAACTTCTCGGACGCGCTGACGGCCGTCCCGCTCTGGATCGCGTTCTCGTTGGGCCGCCGCGCGCCGACCCGCCGCTACACCTACGGCTACGGGCGCGCCGAGGACATCGCCGGCTTGTTCGTCATCGGCATGATCACGCTGTCGGCGATCGTCGCCGGCTACGAGGCCGTCCTGCGGCTGATTCACCCCGTCGCCATCGGCCACGTGGGTTGGGTCGCCGCCGCCGGGCTCATCGGCTTCGCGGGCAACGAGGTCGTCGCCGTCTACCGGATCCGCACCGGCCGCCGGATCGGCTCGGCCGCCCTCGTCGCCGACGGCCTGCACGCTCGCACCGACGGATTCACCTCGCTCGCAGTGCTTTTCGGGGCGGCCGGCGTCGCGCTCGGCTACCCGCTGGCCGACCCGATCGTCGGCCTGATCATCACGGTGGCGATCCTGGCGGTGCTGCGCGGTGCC
>NZ_LZJA01000276.1:0-57380 GCF_001666785.1 Mycobacterium sp. E3305
CGTCGTCGGCTCGAAGGACCCGGTGTTCCTGGATTGGCTCGTCGGCCTGGCGTTCCCCTGCCAGCGTCCGTTCGGCCACCAAAACGGCGTCGACGAAACGCCGAAATGGCGCATCCTGCCTGACCGTTTCGGCGCCGAAGCCAACTCGCCGGTGATGGACAACAACGGTGGCGGCCCGCTGGGCGTCACCGAGCTGCTGCTGAAGGCCACCACCATGGCGACCTATCTGAAGGACGACTGGTCGCGCGACTGGGGTTCCCTGCAACGGCTGACGCCCTACTACGCCGGGGCGCAGCCCGCCCGCCTGCAGCTGGGGACGGTCACCCGCAGCGGCCTGTGGAGCCCCGCGCCGCTGCGTAAGAGCTAGCGAGGGGGCCGGCAATGACGGCAAGCCTGATGAGCATGGCCCGCGACGAACGGGCCGACCTGGCCGAGTTCCTGGCCACCCTGACGCCCGAGCAGTGGGAGGCGCCCAGCCTCTGCACGCACTGGACGGTCAAAGACGTTGTCGCGCATACGATCAGCTATGAAGAGCTCGGCCCGTTAGGTCTGGCGGGGCGCTTCGCGAAGGGCTGGATCGTCCGCGCCAACCAGGTGGGCGTCGACGAGTTCGCCGGCCTGGGTCCGGAACAACTGCTCGACTTTCTGCGAGCCCATCTCCAGCCGCGCGGGCTGACAGCGGGTTTCGGCGGAATGATCGCGCTCGTCGACGGCACGATCCATCACCAGGACATCCGCCGCGCCCTCGACCGGCCTCGCATCGTCCCCGCCGATCGGCTCGAGCGCGTCCTGCAGCTGGTGCCGGGCAACCCGAGGCTCGGGGCCGGCCGCCGGATCCGGGGGCTGCGCCTGCGCGCCACCGACCTCGACTGGGCACACGGCCGCGGGCCGGAAGTCACCGGCCCCGGCGAGGCTTTGCTGATGGCGATGTCGGGCCGCCCGGCGGCGCTCGCCGACCTCGACGGCCCGGGCCTGAACACCCTGGCGGCCCGGCTCCCCCGCTGACGCCGCGCGGCCCCGCGCGGCCCCGCGTCCTCAGCGGACAAAGCGGCTTCGCTTACGATCGAGCCTCGTGCCCCACGACGGTAATCAGCGATCGCAGCGGATCCCGCGGTTCGTCGCCGCCGTCGCCGGCATCGTCGGACTGCTGTTGTGCGCGCTCGTCCCGCTTCTTCCAGTCAGGCAGACCACCGCGACGGTGCTGTGGCCGCAGGGCGTCGCGGACGGACACGTCACCCAGATCACCGCGCCGCTGGTGTCCGGGGCGCCGCGCGCGCTCGACATCTCCATCCCGTGCGCGGCGATCGCGACCCTGCCCGCCAGCGGCGGCCTGGTGGTCTCGACGCTGCCCGCCGGCGGCGTCGATGCCGGCAAGGACGGGCTGTTCGTGCGGGCCGACAAAGACCTGGTGGTCGTCGCGTTCCGCGACACCGTTGCCGCTGCCGCGCCGCGGGCGGCGGTCGCCGGCGGGGCCTGCAGCGTGCTGCACGCCTGGGCCGGCGCGGGCGCGGCGGGCGCCGACTTCGTGGGCATGCCCGGCGCCTCGGGCACCCTGTCCTCAGACAAGAAACCCCAAGTCGGCGGCATCTTCACGGACCTGAAGGTGCCGGCCCAGCCGGGACTATCGGCCCGCATCGACATCGACACCCGCTTCATCACCGCCCCAACCGCCCTCAAGCAACTCGCGATGGCCGTCGGTGCCCTGGCCGTGCTGACCGCCGTCATCGCGCTCGCCGCGCTCGACCGTCGCAGCCGCGGCGGCGGCACGCTGGTCAATTGGCAATCGCCGATCGCCTGGCTCTCCCGGTACCGGCCCCGGGCGCGATGGAGTTCCTGGCGCCGCGTCGGGCTCGCAACCTGGATCGCCGACGTCGGGGTGATCGCGACGCTCCTGGTCTGGCACGTCATCGGCGCCACCTCGTCCGACGACGGCTACAACCTGACCATCGCCCGCGTCTCCCCGAAGGCCGGCTACATCGTCGATTACTACCGCTACTTCGGTACGACGGACGCGCCGTTCGACTGGTATCTGGGGGTGCTGTCCAAGCTGGCGGCCGTGAGCACCGCCGGGGTGTGGATGCGGTTGCCCGCCACGCTGGCCGGGATCGCGTGCTGGCTGGTGATCAGCCACTGGATCCTGCGCAGGTTGGGCCCCGGCAGGGGCGGCCTGGCGGCGAACCGGGTGGCGGTGTTCACCGCGGGCGCGGTGTTCCTGGCCGCCTGGTTGCCGTTCAACAACGGGCTGCGGCCCGAGCCGCTGATCGCCCTGGGTGTGCTGGTCACCTGGATGCTGGTGGAGCGGGCGATCGCGCTGCAACGCTTGGCCCCGGCCGCGGTCGCGACCTTCGTCGCGATGCTCACCGTGACACTGGCGCCGCAGGGCCTGATCGCCGTCGCCGCGTTGCTGACCGGTTCGCGGGCCATCGCCCGGACGATCCGGCGACGCCGGGCGACCGACGGCCTGCTCGCGCCGCTGGCGGTGCTCGCGGCGTCGCTGTCGCTGATCACCGTTGTGGTGTTCCACGGTCAGACACTGGCCAACGTCGCCGAGTCGGCGCGGATCAAGTACAAGGTCGGGCCGACGATCGCGTGGTACCAGGACTGGCTTCGCTACTACTTCCTCACGGTGGAGTCGAACCCCGATGGGTCCATGGCGAGGCGTTTCGCGGTGCTGGTGCTGCTGCTGTGCCTGTTCGGGATGCTGGTCATCCTGCTGCGCCGGGGGCGAGTGCCCGGGCTGGCCAGCGGCCCGGCCTGGCGGCTGATCGGCACGACCGCCATCGGCCTCCTGCTCCTCACGTTCACCCCGACGAAGTGGGCGGTCCAGTTCGGCGCCTTCGCCGGACTTGCCGGGGCGCTGGGCGCGGTCACCGCGTTCGCGCTTTCGCGGATCGGCCTGCACAACCGCCGCAACCTGACGCTCTACGTCACGGCGCTGCTGTTCGTTGTCGCGGTGGCCACCTCCGGCGTCAACGGCTGGTTCTACGTCGGCAACTACGGGGTGCCGTGGTACGACATCCAGCCCGTGATCGCGAGCCACCCGGTGACGTCGATGTTCCTGACGCTGTCGATCCTCACCGGGCTGCTGGCCGCGTGGCAGCACTTCCGGATGGACTATGCCGGCCACACCGAAGTCAAAGACAACCGGCGCAACCGGGTGCTGGCGTCGACCCCGCTGCTGGTGGTCGCGAGCATCATGGTGGTCGGCGAAGTCGCCTCACTGACCAAAGGCGCGGTGTTCCGCTACCCGCTCTACACCACCGGCAAGGCCAACCTCGCCGCCATCGCTTCCGGCCTGTCCCCGACGAGCTGTGCCATGGCCGACGACGTGCTTGCCGAGCCCGACCCCAACGCGGGCATGCTGGCGCCGGCGCCCGGGCAGGTCTTCGGGCCCGACGGCCCGCTCGGCGGGGTCAACCCGGTCGGCTTCAAGCCCGACGGCGTCGGCGACGACCTGCGGTCGTACCCGGTGGTGACCAAGCCCGGCGTGGTGAATTCGGATGCGTCGCCCAACAAGCCCAACGCCGCCATGAGCGACTCGGCGGGCACGGCCGGCGGGAAGGGCCCCGTCGGCGTCAACGGCTCCCATGCGGCGCTCCCGTTCGGACTCGACCCGGCCCGCACCCCGGTGATGGGCAGCTACGGCGAGAACTCGCTGGCCGCCACGGCGACCTCGGCGTGGTACCAGCTACCGCCCCGCACCCCGGACCGGCCGATCGTCGTGGTGTCGGCGACCGGCGCGATCTGGTCGTACAAGGAGGACGGCACCTTCACCTACGGGCAGTCGCTGAAGTTGCAGTGGGGAGTCACCCGCCCCGACGGCACCACCCAGCCGTTGGCCGAGGTGCAGCCGATCGACATCGGCCCCGAGCCGGCGTGGCGCAACCTGCGCTTCCCCCTCACCTGGGCGCCGCCCGAGGCCAACGTGGCGCGCATCGTCGCCTACGACCCGAACCTGAGCTCGGATCAGTGGTTCGCGTTCACCCCGCCGCGGGTGCCGGTGCTGCAAACCCTGCAGCAGCTGATCGGGTCGCGCACGCCGGTGCTGATGGACATCGCGACCGCCGCGAACTTCCCATGCCAGCACCCGTTCTCCGAACACCTTGGCGTGGCCGAACTTCCGCAGTACCGCATCCTGCCCGATCACAAGCAGACGGCGTCGTCGTCGAATGGGTGGCAGGCCAGCGAGGCCGGCGGCCCGTTCCTGGTCACTCAGGCGATGCTGCGCACCTCGACGGTCTCCACCTATCTTCGCGGCGACTGGTATCGCGACTGGGGCTCCGTGGAGCAGTACTTCCGGCTGGTGCCGGCTGACCAGGCGCCCGACGCCGCAATCGAACAGGGTGTGATGACAGTGCACGGCTGGAGCCGACAGGGACCGATTCGGGCGCTTCCATGAGCATCACGACCGTGAACAACCGCGAAGACAAGACGACCGCCGGTCAAAACGTGCGCGCGACGCGCTGGGTCGCGACGATCGCCGGCTTGATCGGCTTCGTCCTGTCGGTCGCCACGCCGTTGCTGCCCGTCGTGCAGACCACCGCCACCCTCAACTGGCCCCAGGGCGGCCAGCTGAACAGCGTTACCGCGCCGTTGATTTCACTGACGCCGGTGGACGTGACCGCAACCGTGCCGTGCTCGGTGGTGAGCGCGTTGCCGCCGGACGGCGGGGTCGTCCTGAGCACGGCGCCCAAGAAGGGCAAGGACGCCGCGCTGAACGCGCTGTTCGTCGTCGTCAACGCCAAACGCGTCGACGTCACCGACCGCAATGTGGTGATCGCCAGCGCGTCTCGAGACCAGGTGGCCGGCCCGCAATGCCAGCGCATCGAGATCACCTCGACGAAAGCCGGCGCCTTCGCCACCTTCGTCGGGCTGAAGGATTCGGCCGGCGGGCCGATCGGGGGCGGTTTCCCCGACCCGAACCTGCGGCCGCAGATCGTCGGGGTGTTCACCGACCTCACCGGCCCGGCCCCGCCGGGCCTGAAACTGTCGGCCACCATCGACACCCGGTTCTCCACCACCCCAACGACTTTGAAGCTGACCGCGATGGTGCTGGCCATCGTGTCCACGCTCGTCGCGCTGATCGCATTGTGGCGCCTGGACCAGCTGGACGGCCACCGGATGCGCCGGCTCATTCCGGCGAACTGGCGCACCTTCACGCTGGCCGACGTCACGGTCATCTTCGGGTTCCTGCTGTGGCACGTGATCGGGGCGAACTCGTCCGATGACGGCTACATCCTGGGCATGGCCCGGGTCGCCGACCACGCCGGTTACATGTCGAACTACTTCCGCTGGTTCGGCAGCCCGGAGGACCCGTTCGGGTGGTACTACAACCTGCTGGCGTTGATGACCCACGTCAGCGACGCCAGCCTGTGGATGCGCCTGCCGGACCTGATCGCGGGAATCGTCTGCTGGCTGCTGCTTTCGCGTGAGGTGCTGCCCCGTCTCGGGCCCGCGGTCGCCGGCAGCAAGGCGGCGAACTGGGCGGCGGGCCTGGTCCTGCTCACCGCGTGGATGCCGTTCGACAACGGCCTGCGCCCGGAGCCGATCATCGCCGTCGGTTCGCTGATCACCTACGTGCTCATCGAGCGCTCCATGCGTTACAGCCGGTTGACTCCCGCCGCGCTGGCGGTCATCACCGCGGCGTTCACCCTCGGCGTCCAGCCCACCGGATTGATCGCCGTGGCCGCACTGGTCGCCGGTGGCCGTCCGATCCTGCGTATCCTGGTCCGCCGGCATCGGCTGGTCGGCACCTTGCCGCTGGTGGCGCCGATGCTGGCCGCCGGAACGGTCATCCTGACCGTGGTGTTCGCCGATCAGACGCTGTCAACGGTGTTGGAAGCCACCAGGATTCGGACCGCGATCGGGCCCAGCCAGGCCTGGTACACCGAAAACCTGCGCTATTACTACCTGATTCTGCCCACCGTCGACGGTTCACTCTCGCGCCGCTTCGGCTTCCTGATCACCGCGCTGTGCCTGTTCACCGCCATGTTCATCATGTTGCGGCGCAAGCGAGTTCCGGGCGTGGCCCGCGGGCCGGCGTGGCGCCTGATGGGTGTCATCTTCGGCACCATGTTCTTCCTGATGTTCACCCCCACCAAGTGGGTGCACCACTTCGGGCTGTTCGCCGCGGTGGGCGCGGCGATGGCCGCGCTGACGACGGTGCTGGTGTCGCCGAAGGTGCTGCGCTGGTCGCGCAACCGGATGGCGTTCCTCGCGGCGGTGCTGTTCATTCTGGCGCTGTGCTTCGCCACCACCAACGGCTGGTGGTACGTCTCCAGCTACGGCGTGCCGTTCAACAGCAGCATGCCCAGGGTCGGCGGAATCTCGATCAGCACAATCTTTTTCGCGCTGTTCGTGATTGCCGCGGTGTATGCGGCCTGGTTGCATTTCGCCGACACCAGCCACGGCGAGGGCCGCCTGGCGCGAGCGCTGACCGCCGCGCCGATCCCGCTGGCGGCCGGCTTCATGGCGCTGGTGTTCGTGGCGTCGATGGTGGCCGGCATCGTGCGTCAATACCCCACCTACTCCAATGCCTGGGACAACCTGCGCGAGTTCAGCGGAGGCTGCGGCCTGGCCGACGACGTGCTCGTCGAACCGGACAGCAACGCCGGCTTCATGGCGCCCCTGCCCGGCGATTACGGTCCGCTGGGGGCGCTCGGGGGCGTGAACCCGACGGGATTCACTCCCAACGGTGTTCCGGACCGCACCCTGGCCGAGTCGGTCAAGGAGACGTCGGTGCCGCAGCCGGGCACCGACTACGACTGGGACGCGCCGCTGAAGCTGACGACGCCCGGCGTCAACGGATCGACGGTGCCGCTGCCGTACGGCCTCAACGCCGAGCAGGTCCCCCTGGCCGGGAGCTACACGACCGGGGCGCAACGGCAGAGCCGGCTCACCTCCGCGTGGTATCAGCTGCCGAAGGCGGATGACGGGCACCCGCTGGTAGTCGTCACCGCGGCGGGCACGATCGCCGGCAACAGCATCTTGCATCACCACACCAGCGGCCAGACGGTCGAGCTGGAGTTCGGCCGTCCCGGTCCCGGCGGCTCCGTGCAGCCGGGCGGCAGGCTGGTGCCCTACGACCTCTACGGCGAGCAACCCAAGGTGTGGCGCAACCTGCGCTTCGCGCGCTCGCAGATCCCGGCGGACGCCGTCGCCGTGCGGCTCGTCGCCGAGGACCTGTCGCTGACGCCGGACGACTGGATCGCGGTCACCCCGCCGCGGGTGCCGGAACTGCGCTCGTTGCAGGAGTATGTTGGCTCGACGCAGCCGGTGCTGATGGACTGGGCGGTCGGGTTGGCATTCCCGTGCCAGCAGCCGATGTTGCATGTCAACGGTGTCACCGAGATCCCGAGGTTCCGCATCACCCCGGACTACAACGCCAAGAAGCAGGACACCGACACCTGGCAGGACGGCGTCAACGGCGGCCTGCTGGGCATCACCGATCTGCTGCTGCGGGCCCACGTGATGTCGACCTACCTGTCGCACGACTGGGGCCGGGACTGGGGATCGCTGCGCAAGTTCGACACCGTCGCCGATGCCCATCCCGCGCAGCTCGATCTGGGCACCGCGACCCGTAGCGGCTGGTGGTCTCCCGGGCCGATCCGCATTAAACCGTAGGGCGTAATAAACGCCTTTTCTCTGGCAATTCGTCAGCCGCCCAATAACCGCACAAATTAACGAATGAGTAATTGCCGGAAATAGGTTTGATTTTGCCGGGCCCTGGTTAATACCTAACCGCTGTGATTCAGTTCACACGGGAGAAACAGGTGGGCCCATGTACACGCTGAGACGTATCCGAACATGTGCGGCGCTGATCGCGGTGGCGATCACCTGGGCGATGACGTTCGGCGTCAAGGCCCACGCCGAAGGCGGCACCACGGTGGTGCTGGACAACTATTTGCGGCGCTGCGATTTCAGCCGCGTCGGCGTGGCCCCGAAGGTGCCGAGCCCGATGCTCGGCACCGGCTCGGCGGTGATCCGTACCAGCGGGTTAAGAGCGCTCGCGGAGGTGCACCTGTACGACGAGCCCGAGCCCGGCACCCACTTCGACGTCGGGCTGATCCAGATGCCCCGGCCCTCGTCGAGCACCTGCGGTCCGGGTGATCCCGGCACCGCTTTCGCGGGCATGGATATCGATGCGGCGGGCACCGGAACAACGACCGTCCAAGACACCATTCGTCCCGGCACGACTGGAGTTTGGGTGATTATCGAACGGACCAACGCTAACTCGCAGAATCCGGCGGAGTTCTACACATCAGAGTTCGTCGCCCCGGTATAACCACGCCGTTGGGAGCGGGCAGTGCCTTAAGTCCCTATCACGACGCCGCGGTCGAGTGCTCCGATAAAGGGGTCGCCGCGTGACCGGCGTCGGATGAAAGGTACGGCAATGGACGCTTCCCAACAGTCGACACGCTTCTTCTGCCGCGTGCTCGGCCCCTTCCTCGTCGTCGTCGATGTGACGGCGGTGGCGCGCGCCTCGGACATGCAGTCGCTGCTGTCGCAGTTCGAGGCGAATTCGATGTGGACCTTCGTGACCGGAGCCTTCATCCTGCTGATCGGCCTGACCATCGTTGCGGCCCACCAAAGCTGGCGCGGCGCCGCGGCGGTCACCGTTTCCCTGGTCGGCTGGCTGATCGTGTTGCGCGGATTGCTGCTGGTGGCATTTCCCAGGTTCTTCGCCGCGCTGGCCAACGACATGATCGGCGCGCAGGGCTGGTGGATCACGGCGTGCGTCGTCTTCGCCCTGGTCGGGCTGTACCTGACCTACGTCGGTTGGGTGCCGGCGCCGCAGCGCCCGACATCGCAGGCGACGGCGGCCAACCCGGACCTGCCGCGAGCCGCGTGAGCGACACGGGGTCGACGCCGCACCGGCCAACTCGGCGCGAAGACCCGGAGGACCGCACCGGCGCCATCGGCAGCGCCATGCCCGCCGAGCTCGACGCGCCGGCAACCGCCGCCGATGCCGCGATCGAGGACACCGCCGGGTTGCGCCCAGGCTCGGCGCTGCTCGTCGTCAAGCGTGGCCCCAACGCCGGTTCGCGTTTTTCCCTGAGCGCAGACGTGGTCTCCGCCGGCCGCCATCCCGAGAGCGACATCTATCTCGACGACATCACCGTCAGCCGCCGGCACGCCGAATTCCGAAGCGACGGAAAGCAATTCCGCGTCGTCGACGTGGGCAGCATGAACCAGACCGACGTCAACCGGGAGCCGGTCGACTCGGCGGTGCTGGCCAACGGCGACGAAATCCAAATCGGCAGGGTCCGTCTGGTCTTCCTCACCAGCGCGTAGCGTCTCACCCATGAGCGACTACGCCGCGGAGGCGGTGGACAGGCTGCCCTTCTCCACCGAGGAGAAAGCGCAGCGCTACCGGACCGAGGACTATCGCGGGGCCGCCGGTCTCAACTGGTACCTGACCGACCCCACCCTGCAGTTCATCATGGCGTACTACCTGCAGCCGGACGAGCTGGCGGTGGTGGAGCCGCACCTGGTGCGCATGGGCGAGCTGATGGGCGGCCCGGTCGCGAAATGGGCGGAGGAGACCGACCACAACCCGCCGCGGCTGGAACGCTACGACCGGTGGGGACACGACGTCAGCCAGGTCGTCATGCCGGCGTCCTTCACCCAGTCCAAGCGCGCGGTCCTGGACGCCCAGCAGGCGCTGCGCAACGACGCCCGCGCCGCCAAGGTGAGCTCGGGCCTGGGCCTGTTCGCGTCGAACTACCTGCTGAATCAGGCCGACATCGGGATGGGCTGCGCGTTGGGCACCGGCGGTGGCATGGTCTCCTCGCTGGTGGCCGCCTACGCGCCTGCCGATGTGCGCGAGCACGTGCTGGCCAAGTTCGCCTCGGGCGAGTGGGCCGGGGAGACGGCGCAGCTGCTGACCGAACGCACCGGCGGCTCGGACCTGGGCGCGCTGGAGACGACGGCGACGCGGGCCGGGGATTCCTGGATCCTCAACGGGTTCAAGTGGTTTGCCTCCAACTGCGCCGGCGAGGCCTTCGTCGTGCTGGCCAAGCCGGAGGGCGCACCCGACTCGACGCGGGGCGTCGCCAACTTCCTGGTGCTGCGCACCCGCCGCGACGGGTCGCGCAACGGGGTGCGGGTGCGCCGCCTGAAGGACAAGCTCGGTACCCGCTCGGTGGCCTCCGGCGAGGTGGAATTCGTTGACGCGGAAGCGTTTCTGCTGTCGGGGGAGCCCAGCGGCGAAGCCGGCCCATCGGACGGCAAGGGCCTGGGCCGCATGATGGAGTTGACCAACGCCGCGCGCCTGGGCATCGCCCTGTTCGGCCTGGGTAACGCGCGCCGCGCCCTGGTCGAGTCATTGTGCTACGCCCGGCAGCGGCACGCGTTCGGCGGCGCGCTGATCGACAAGCCGCTGATGCGGCGCAAGCTCGCGGAGCTGATCGTCGACGTGGAAGCCGCGCAGGCAATGGTTTTCGACGGCACCGGCGCCACCAATCATCGCCAGCCGCGGGCCATGCGGCAACGCATCGCGGTGCCGGTGACCAAACTGAAAGTGTGCCGGCTCGGCATCACCGCGGCGTCCGACGCGATCGAAATCCACGGCGGCAACGGTTACATCGAGACCTGGCCGGTGGCCCGGCTGCTGCGCGACGCGCAGGTGAACACCATCTGGGAGGGGCCGGACAACATCCTGTGCCTGGATGTGCGGCGCGGCATCGAGCAGACCCGCGCGCACGAGCCGTTGTTGGCGCGGCTGCGCGACGCGGTGTCGGTGTCGGACGACGACGACACCACACGGCTGGTCGCCGGGCGCATCGAGGATCTCGACGCCGCCATCACGGCGTGGTCCAAGCTGGACCGCGACATGGCCGAGGCGCGGCTGTTCCCGCTGGCCCAATTCATGGGCGACGTCTATGCCGCGGCGTTGCTCACCGAGCAGGCCGCCTGGGAGCGCGAGGCCCGCGGCGGGGAGCGAAAGGCGTTGGTAGCCCGGCTGTATGCGCACCGGTACCTCCCGGATCGGGGGGCGCTGCGCGGCATCGACGCCGAATCCGACGAGGCGCTGGAGCGGTTCGACGACCTGGTCGACGGCGCGTTCACGGGCTAACGATCATCACCCGCCGGTCGCGTCGTGCGACAAACACCACTCGATGGACGGATTTGATATCGCTCGCGATATCACGGTCGGCATATGAGGGGCGAGACGCTGCCGAAGCGATCAATGATACTGCCCCGCAGCCGGTCTGGACCGCGATCAGCCCACACGTTCGCTCGGTGCGGAACCATGACTGATTTCGTGATCGTGGTGAAACACCAGGATCACGTCAGACCATCGCGCTGCCATCCCAGAACAGTGGCAGACCGCTCCAGGTGCGGGTGTCGATGAAGTGCAACATCGTTCGCGACGCCTCCGTGAGTTCATGGTCGTCGCCGAGCAGCCGCGCGCAATCGTCGATCAGCCGCCGGGTCCGCTCGCCGGCCGCCTCGAATTCGTGCCCCTCCCAGAACCGCCAGGCCAGGAAATAACGCCAGAGCAACGTCTCGTAGGCGTCATTGCCCGCGGCGCGGGCGCTACGGGACAACGCTTTCTTGGCCGCCACAACATTTTCCATCAACGCGGCGCGCTCGGCGCGCTGGTCGTCGGCGTCCTCGGTCACCTTCTCGACCGCGTCTTCGTCGAGGTCTCCGGTGTCCAGCCAGTCGCGTCCCGGAGGCTGGTCGATGTCGCGTTCTTCGGATTCCACGTCGACGAACAAATGGAAGGCCAGGTCGCGCACCTCGTTGAGGTCCTGCTCCCACTCGGCGTACGCCGCCGAACGTTGTTCGCGCGCACCGACGCTCAGCGGGTGCGCCTCGCCGAGGCCGCGGGTCAGGTCCTCGGCCAGCAGGTCCCACTCTGAGATGCAGTCCACTTCGGTACCGGACGTTTTCGGCGTCAAGAGCGCACGAACGTAACGCGCCCGCAAAGTAATTTCGTCGTCGTGGCCGAGCGCGTTTTCGGCGGTCGTTATCAGTTCGTTGAGGCTCTTCAGAACGAAGCTGGTGGGGCCTGTGGCTTCCCCGAGCCAACCCAGCCGCGCCAGTTGGGCGGCCAAAGTCTCGGGATGATGCGCCCCCAGTAGTTGGCGGCGGTACGTCACCACGGGCACCGCATCTGAGCTGGCGCCGAAAGGATCACCGAGGTCGTAGCGGGCCTGCGCCACCATGTAGGCCGCCGACAGCGTCACCTCGTGCTCGACACCGAACACGCGAGTTTCGGCGCCGCACAACCGCACCCAGCGAACCAGCCTGGTCGCCGCATCCTCATGGGGATACTCGACGTAGGCCACGACATGACTCGCACGGAGCGTGTCGGGGTGCTCGGCGCCCAGCACCCCAACCATCGCCGGAATCAGTTCGCGCAGTTGGTCAACCGCGCCGATGTCACCGAGGAGGAAGCGCCACCGTGCCACCGCGCCGGCCACCGCGAGAGTATCCGGGTGTTCGGATCCGAGTACCTCGCGACGTGTATCGAGGACTGCACCGGCGTCACCGACAGCACCTAGCGTGTCGCCGGCATTCTGCCGCGCCTCGGCCAGCGCCAGTCGCGCGGCCAAAGTCGATTCGTGTTGCGGCCCCAGCGCGGCATGCACCGATTGCCACTTCTGCACTGCTGCCGTGACGGGATCGACTGCCTCGAGATTCTCCGACATGATCCCCCTGACTGGCCGGCCGTTCGGCCTGACGCTAGACCGGGATCAGCCCGTGCTTGCGTGCCGTGCGGAACCACAACTGCTTGTCGCGCAACAACTTCATCGACTTGCGCAGCAACAGCCGGGTGTCGTGCGGGTCGATGACCGCGTCGATGAAGCCGCGCTCGGCGGCCGTCCACGGGATCGCCATGTTGAGGTTGTAGCCCTCGATGAAGTCCTTCTTGATCTGCTGCGCCTCGGGCGTGGTCGGGTCGGGGAACCGCTTCATCAGCAGCTGGGCTGCGCCCTCGGCGCCGATCACCGCGATGCGCGCGGTGGGCCAGGCGAAGTTGAAGTCGGCGGTCAGCTGCCGGGAGCCCATCACGGCGTAGGCACCGCCATAGGACTTGCGGACGGTGATGGTCACCTTCGGCACGTCGGCTTCGACGACGGAGTAGAGGAACCGCCCACCGCGCTTGATGATGCCCCGCTTCTCCTCCTCGGCGCCCGGCAGGAACCCCGGGGTGTCCACCACGAAGACCAGCGGGATGTTGAACGCGTCGCAGAACCGGATGAACCGCGCCGCCTTGTCGGACGCCTCGTTGTCGATCGACCCGGACAGGTACATGGGCTGGTTGGCGATCACGCCCACCGGGTGCCCGTCGACGCGGGCGTATCCGGTGATGATGGCCGGCCCGTGCTGCGCGGCCACCTCGAGGAAGTCACCGTCGTCGAAGATGCGCAGCAGGATCTCGTGCATGTCGTAGGCCATGTTGTCGGAGTCCGGCACGATCGAGTCGAGCTCCAGATCGGTCGGCGTGACCTCCGGCTCCAGCCCGGGGTTGACGATCGGCGGCCTGTCGAAGCAGTTCGAGGGCAGGAACGACAGGAAGTCCCGCACGTACTGGAACGCCTCGGCCTCGGAATCCACCACCTGATGGATGTTGCCGTAGCGGGCCTGCGCGTCCGAGCCGCCGAGCTCGTCGAGGGTGACCTCCTCGCCGGTGACCTCCCGGATCACGTCGGGACCCGTCACGAAGAAGTAGCCCTGGTCGCGCACCGAGACCAGCAGGTCGTCCTGGATCGGCGAATACACCGCTCCCCCGGCACATTTGCCGAAGATGAGGGAGATCTGCGGCACCAGTCCCGACAGCGCCTCGTGGCGCCGGCCAAGCTCGGCGTACCACGCCAGCGAGGTGACCGCGTCCTGGATGCGGGCTCCGCCGGAGTCCTGGATGCCGATGATCGGGCAGCCGATCATCGCGCACCACTCCATCAGCCGCGCGACCTTTCGGCCGAACATCTCGCCGACCGTGCCCTGGAACACCGTCTGGTCGTGCGAGAAAACCCCGACGGGCCGGCCGTCGATCGTGGCGTGTCCGGTGACGCACCCGTCGCCGTAGAGCGCGTTCGGGTCGTTCGGTGTCTTGGCGAGCGCGCCGACCTCGAGGAAGGTGCCCGGGTCGACCAGTGCGTGGATGCGGGCCCGGGCGCTGGGGATGCCCTTCTTGTCACGCTTGGCGACGGCCTTCTCACCGCCGGGCTCCTTGGCCAGCTCCATGCGAACGTGTAGCTCGGCCAGCTTTTCGGCTGTCGTGTGAGCGCGAGAAGGCTCCGCACCGGTCACTAGTTGCCCACCTCACTCTTCCGGCGGCGCCCCGCCTCGATGTTCTCCAGCGCCTCGGTCATGTGCGCGCCGACCTTGGCGATGATCGGCTCGTCGATGGCCTGGATGTGCTCCCCGCCGATCGGCACGACCTCGAGCTCGGACACGTACTCGCCCCAGCCGCCATCCGGCTGGCGAATGGCATACCGCGGCTCGAACTCGATGACGTCGTCATGGTAGCGATCCGCCATGTAGAGCGTGACGTGGCCGTCGTAGGGCTCGATCTGGACCGTCTCCAAGGCGCGGTTGTCGAGGTACGACGTGCGCTGGTGCTCGATGATCCCGCCCGGCACCTGCACACCGCTCTGCTGGACGATCTCCAAGACGAACTTGACCTGACCCTCGTCGTCGAGCTCCTCGAGCTGCTCGTAGGGGATCGCGGGGATCTCGACGTTGAAGGTGCGCTCGGCGAATCTCGCGTACCGGTCCCACCGCTTGCGGGTCTCTTCCCTGGTCTGCGGGATCTCTTCGCCGGCCCGGACCGTGTCGATCATGCCGACGAACGCCACGTCGGCGCCCATCCGCTTGAGCCCGATCGCGCAGGCGTAGGCCAACGCACCGCCCAGCGACCAGCCGACCAGGATGAACGGCTTGTCGCCGTTCATCTCCAGCAGTTTGGGCACGTATTGGGCGGCCCGTTCCTGGACGGTGCCCTCGACGCGCTCGAGCCCGTACATCGGGGTGTCCGGCGGCAACCGGTTGAGCAGTGGCTCGTAGACCACCGTCGAACCGCCGGCCGGGTGGAACACGAAAACCGGTATCTGCGAATCGTTTTGCGGCGCCCGGATGGTGCGGACGAATCCGTCGAGTTCACCGGCCTCGAGGTATCCGCGAACCTTCTCGGCCAGGGCCTCGATGTTCTCCGACGTCACCACGTCCTCGGCGGTGATCGGACCTTCGGCCCGCTCGGAGAGGCGCTGCGCCATCTTCTCGGCCTGCGCGTCGTCCAGCTTGGGCAGCGGGTTGAAGATGCCGCCCGGGGACTTACCCGTGACGATCGCCCACGTCGCGAAGGTGACCCGTTCGGCGGCGTCGCGCGGCGGCACGTCGGAGTTCAGCGCCTTGGTGACCGCCTCCTGGTTGAGCGCCTGTGCGGCGCCGGCCAGGTTGGGTGCGGGCTGCCCGCCGTTCGCCTTCGGCCCGGTCGGGTCGGTGGGCGGCGGCGGGATCGGCACGTCCGAGGCCGGCGGCGGCGCCGGCTGGGTCTCGGGCTCCGCCTGCGGGTCGGGCGCGGGCGCGGCGATCGTCGCGGGCGAGGCGCCGCTCATCAATTGCGCCTGGGCCTTGGCGATCTCCTCGGGCGAGTGGCTCTGCTGGTACTCGTGCAGCTGCTCGACCTCGTCGCGGTGCTCGACCGCGTACTTGATCAGCTCCTCGATGTTGTAGAGGTTGGCGTCCCGAACGGCCGTCAGTTGGATCGGCGGCAGGTCGAAGTCGTACTCGACGCGGTTCTTGATCCGCACCGCCATCAGCGAGTCCAGCCCGAGCTCGATCAGGGGCACCTCCCACGGCAGGTCCTCGGGCTCGTAACCCATGGCGGAGCCGACGATCAGCCCCAGGCGCTCCGCGACCGTCTCGCCCGAGTCCGGCGACCACTTGCCCATGCTCGCCGAGAAATACCGGTTGGTCAGGCTGTCGGTCAGGGTCTCGGCTTCGGCCTCACCGCCGGACTCCGCCGGCGCGACGGCGGCCCCGTTGGACGCAGCCGTGATGGCCGCGCCCGCGCCGACCGCGGCCGGCAAGGCGACACCGGCCTCCCCGGCGCGGGTCACCAGCGCGTCGTAGACCAGCGTGAAGGACTCGTCGATGCGGGCGTGTACCTGGACCGAGGCGCCGCCCGGATGCCGGGTCAGCGTCGTCACCAGCCGGGCGCCCTCGCCGGGCACCGCACGCTGCTCGGCGGCCGCCAGCTGCGCGTCCGGAAGGACCTCTGCCGCAGCGGCTTTCACCAACGCGGGCAGGTCCGTCAGGCCGCGGGGGTTGTACTCCCAGACGTGGCGGCCGTCAGGCAGCGCGACGTGGTTGCCCGGCATGAGCACCGAGCTGCTGCCGTGCGCGAAGTGCACGTCCAGCCAGTGCTCCTTGCGCTTGAACCGGGTCGGCGGAATGTTGGCGTAGTCCTCGGGACCGGACGCCCGGCTGAACAGCGTCCAGATGTCCAGGTCGTGGCCGTAGACGTAGAGCTGGGCCATGGCCGCGATCATCGCCTCGACGTCGTCCTGCTTCTTGGCCAGCGTCGGGATCAGCTGCGCGTCGTGCAACCCGGCCGCGGCGGTGGTCAAGCCGATCTGCATCAGCGCCACCGGGTTGGGCGCCAGCTCCAAAAAGGTGGTGAACCCGCTGTCCACGGCGTTGCGGACGCCGTGCGTGAAGTACACCGAGTGCCGCATCCCCTTGACCCAGTAGGCCACGTCGTGGATCGGGTCGCCGTCGGGTTTGACGTAGGTACCCTCGTGCACCGTCGAGAAGATCCCCACGGTGGGCGTCATCGGCTCGATGCCCTGCAACTCCGCGGAGAACTCGCCGAGCAGCGGGTCCATCTGCGAGGTGTGACCGGCGCCCTTGGTCTGCAGCTTGCGGGCGAAGCGGCCCTCGGCCTCGGCCCGGGCGACAATCGCGTCGATCTGTTCGGGCGGGCCGCCGATGACGGTCTGGGTGGGCGCCGCGTAGACGCACACCTCCAGGCCCGGGAAGTCGGCGAACACCGTCTTGAGCTCGTCGGCGGAGTACTCGACGAGCGCCATGAACCGGATGTACTCGCCGAACAGCATCGCCTCGCCCTCACCCATCAGGTGCGAGCGCGACGCGATGACCCGGGCGGCGTCGGCCAGCGACAGCCCGCCGGCGAAGTAGGCGGACGCGGGTTCGCCGAGGGACTGCCCGATCACCGCGGCGGGCTTGGCACCGTGGTGCTTGAGCAATTCGCCGAGCGCGATCTGGATCGCGAAGATCACCACATTGGACGTCTCGATGCCGTACTCGTGCGAGTCGTCCAAGATCAGCTCGAGCACCGAGTAACCGCGCTCATCCTGGATCAGCGCGTCGACCTTCTCGATCCACTCCGCGAAGACCTCGTTGCGCAGGTAGAGGTTCTTCCCCATCTTGCGGTGCTGCGCGCCGAAGCCGGCCATCGCCCAGACCGGTCCGTTGGTCACGGGCCCGTCGACGCTGAACACGCCCGGCCGCTGCTTGCCCTCGGCGACGGCGCGCAGACCCTTGATGGCCTCCTCGTGGTCGTGGGCCAGCACGACCGCGCGGGAACGGCCGTGGTTGCGCCGCGACAGCGCCCGGCCGACCGATTCCAGGGACGACGCCTGGCCCTCCGGGCTTTCCAGCCAGTCCGCGAGCTCGGCGGCCGCGGCCTTCTTGCGCGAGGTCAGGAACGCCGACACGGCGAGCGGGATCAGGGGCTTGGTCGGCTCCGCCGCTTCTTTCGCCGCGAGCTCTTCGAGCGCGATCTCCTTGAGCCGCAGCGCCTCGTCGGTGACGCCCGGCAGCTCGTACTCGTCCTCCTCGGGCGCCTCGGCATCCGGGATGATGTTGCCGAAATCGTCGAACCGCAGCGCGTGGCTTTCCATGGTGGGGGCCTCGGCGGTTTCCGCGGCCGCCTGCGGTTCGGGCGCCGGCTCCGGCTCCCGCTCGATGACGTCACGGGGCAAGACCTCGCGCACCACCAAGTGGGCGTTGGCGCCACCGAAGCCGAAGCTGGACACCCCGGCCAGGGCGTAGCCGCCGTAGCGCGGCCAGTCGGTGGGCTGGTCGACCACCTTCAGGCGCATCGCGTCGAAGTCGATGTAGGGGCTGGGGCCGGCGAAGTTGATCGACGGCGGCAGCTTGTCGTGCTGCAGCGCCAGCACCACCTTTGCCATGCTGGCCGCGCCGGCCGCCGACTCCAGGTGGCCCACATTGGTTTTCACCGCGCCCAGCAGCGCCGGGCGATCGGCGGGGCGGCCCCGGCCGACGACGCGGCCCAGCGCCTCGGCCTCGATCGGGTCGCCGAGGACGGTGCCGGTGCCGTGCGCCTCGATGTAGTCGACGTTGCGGGGATCGATGCCGGCGTCCTTGTAGGCCCGGCGCAGCACGTCGGCCTGCGCGTCCTGGTTGGGGGCGATCAGGCCGTTGGACCGGCCGTCGTGGTTGACCGCGCTGCCCGCGATCACGGCGAGGATCTGGTCGCCGTCGCGGCGGGCGTCGTCGACGCGCTTGAGCACCAGCATGCCGCCGCCCTCGGACCGGGTGTAGCCGTCGGCGTCGGAGGAGAACGACTTGATCCGGCCGTCGGGCGAAAGGACCTGGCCGATCTCGTCGAAGCCGAGGGTGACCACCGGCGTGATCAGCGCGTTGACGCCGCCGGCGACGGCCACGTCGCACTCGCCGTTGCGCAGCGCCTGGACCGCTTGGTGGGCGGCCACCAGCGAGCTCGAGCAGGCGGTGTCGACGGCCACGGACGGACCGCGGAAGTCGTAAAAGTAGGAGACCCGGTTGGCGATGATCGACGTCGCGGTGCCGGTGATGGCGTAGGGGTGCGCGACGGTCGGGTCGGACACCGCCAGGAAGCTGTAGTCGTTGTTGGAGACACCGACGTACACGCCGACGGACCCGCCGCGCAGGCTCGACGCCGGGATGCGGGCGTGTTCGAGCGCTTCCCAGGTCAGCTCCAGCGCCATCCGCTGCTGCGGGTCGATGTTGTCGGCTTCGGTCTTGGCCACCGCGAAGAACTCGGAGTCGAAGCCCTTGATGTCCTTCAGGTAGCCGCCACGGGTGCGGGCCTTGGCCATCCGCTCGGCGAGCCGCGGCTCTTCGAGGAACTCCGCCCAGCGGCCCTCCGGCAGGTCGGTGATGGCGTCGCGGCCCTCCATGAGCGCCTGCCACGTCTCGTCGGGGCTGTTCATGTCCCCCGGCAGCCGTGTCGACAGGCCCACGATCGCGATGTCGACGCGCTCGGCCGGGCCGTTGCGCGTCCAGTCGGAAACGTCGTCACCCGAGGTGTCGAGCTCCGGCTCGCCCTCGATGATCCGGGTGGCCAGCGACTCGATGGTCGGGTGCTGGAAGGCCACCGCGACCGACAGGGTGACACCGGTCATGTCCTCGATGTCGGCGGCCATCGCTACGGCGTCGCGCGACGACAGGCCGAGCTCGACCATGGGCACCGACTCGTCGATGTCGTCCGGCGACTTGCCGACGGCCCGGCCCACCCAGTTGCGCAGCCACGCGCGCATCTCGGGGACTGTGAGCTCGGTCTTCTTGGCGGGCGAGTTCTCCTGAGGTTCGTCTGTGTCAGCCATGGTTCCTGAATTCAGTCGTTAGCCCCGGCGAAGGCCGTCGGCGATCCGACGCCGCTACGCAGGCTGCCGTCGAGGTAGGCGGCGCGGCACGCGCGGCGCCCGATCTTGCCGCTCGAGGTACGCGGGATCGTTCCCGCCTGCACCAGCAGCAGGTCGCGGATGGTGACCCCGTGGCGGACGGCGATGGCCGCCCGGATTTCGTCCGCGATCGGCTGGTAGTCCAGCTTGTGAGTGCCGGGGGCGCGCTCGGCCACGATCACCAGCTGCTCGGAGCTGTCGTCGGGGTCGTGCTTGAGCCCGGTGTGCGGGTTGTCGAACACCACCTGCGGCAGCTGGTTGGCCGGCACGGAGAACGCGGCCACGTAGCCGGTGCGCAGGGCGCGGCTGGCCTCCTGGGCCGAGTACTCGAGGTCCTGCGGGTAGTGGTTGCGGCCGTCGATGATGACGAGGTCCTTGATCCGGCCCGCGATATAGAGGTGGCCCTTGTGGTAGGTGCCGTAATCGCCGGTGCGCACCCACATGCCGTCGTCCGGGGCGCCCTCGGCGTGCGACTGGCTGATGCGCGACTTGAGGATGTTGCGGAAGGTCTCGGTGGTCTCGTCTTCCCTGCCCCAGTAGCCGGTGCCCATGTTGTTACCGTGCAACCAGATCTCGCCGATCTGCCCGTCGGGCAGCTCACTGGCGGTGTCGGGATCGACGATGACGGCCCACTCGTCGACGCCGATGATGCCGGCGGAAACCTGTGCGACGGCCTTGGGCGAATCGGCGGCCACCTCGACGAAGCGCTGCTTGTTCAGCTCGTCGCGGTCGACGTGGATGACCGTGGGCGCCTCGTCCATGGGCGTGGTGGACACGAACAGCGTGGCCTCGGCCAGACCGTAGGAAGGCTTGATCGCGGTCTCGCGCAGGCCATAAGGCTTGAACGCGTCGTAGAACTTGCGCATCGACGCCGGGGACACCGGCTCGCTGCCGTTGAGGATCGCCTTGACGTTGCTCAGGTCCAGAGGCGGCTCGCCGTCCTTGGGCACGCCGCGCACCGCGGCGTGCTCGAACGCGAAGTTCGGCGCGACGGTGATGACCTCGCTGTCCGGGGCGTCTTCGGGCTTGCGGGCCATCTCCCGGATCCACCGGCCGGGCCGGCGCACGAACGCGGCCGGGGTCATGAACGTGAAGTTGTAACCGAGCACCGGCGACAGCAGCGCAGTGATCAGGCCCATGTCGTGGAAGAAGGGCAGCCAGGACAGGCCGCGGTCCCCTTCCTTGCCTTCGAGGCCGTTGAGCACCTGCAGCACGTTGGTGGGCAGGTTCAGGTGCGTGATCTGCACGCCGGTCGGGGTACGGGTGGAGCCGGAGGTGTACTGCAGGTAGGCGATCGTGTTCTCGTCGGCCTCGGGCTCGACCCAGGTGGACGCGACCTCGTTGGGCACCGCGTCGACGGCGATCACGCGGGGCCGTTCCTTGGCGGCGCGTGCGCGGATGAATTTGCGGACGCCTTCCGCGGCCTCGGTGGTGGTCAGGATGGTCGACGGCGTGCAGTCGTCGAGCACGGCGTGCAGCCGGCCCACGTGGCCCGGCTCGCCCGGGTCGAACAGCGGCACCGCGATCCGGCCGGCGTACAGCGCGCCGAAGAAGGCGATGAGGTAGTCCAGGTTCTGGGGGCACAGGATGGCGATGCGGTCACCGGGCTGGGTGACCTGCTGCAGCCGGGCGCCCACCGCCCGGTTGCGGGCGCTGAAGTCGCTCCAGACGATGTCGCGATACACCCCGTCGCGCTCGGTGGAGTAGTCGATGAAACGGTAGGCCAGCTTGTCGCCGCGCACCCTCGCCCACTTCTCAACGTGCTTGACCAGGTTGGTGTTGTCCGGGAACCTGATCTTTCCATTCACGATGAACGGGTTGTGGTACGGCATTCCGCTCTCCTGTCACACCTGTTTCAGGCCGGCGGTACGCCGGCTAGCTGTCCTTCGGTCGGCCAGGCCGACGGCTTCCATTTCTACGCGGGCCAGTCCTCGCGCGGCGCCGCGGGCGCCGGCCCCCTGTTCATCCCAGGCCGGCTTCCACCAGGATCGGGTCCGCAACAAAGTGTTATAGCTCTTAAATTCCTCTTAATGTTAAGGGGCGGGCCGCAGCACACCAAATCACAAGGTACCGCTGATCTGCACCGGCAACGGGCTCCTGATGGCTGTGTCCCGCGGCCGGGTCATCCATGTTTGGGGTGCGGCGCGTTGGCGATCAGTCCTTGAACCCAGTTCAACGTCCAATCGGTGGCCGGCTGCCCGTCCAGGTTCCAGAACTGCGTGGTCGCGTACAACGCGTGGATGGGCTGCCCGGCACCGCCGGCCAGGGTGTTAAGGGTATTGGGCAGGTTGGCCACGCTGAACGCCTCGTCCGGCGCGGCGCAGATGAGGTCACCCGGAGCGCAGATTTCGTTGGTCTTGTCGTTGAGCGCGCCGAACCCGCCGGGCCGCGCGCCGGTCATCGTCAAGCCCAGCCCGGAGAGCACGGGCACTTCGTGCAGCGTGACCTCGGCGCCCTGCCCGGGCGGGTTGGGCCCGATGTCGTTGCCCACGCCGGGCTGGCGGCGACCGTCAGCGATCAACGTCACACCGAGCACCAGGTCGTCGTCGACGGGTCCGCGGCCGTTGCCGATGTCGCTGGCGATGTCACCGGCGATCACCGCGCCCTGCGAGAAGCCCATCAGCACGTAACTGGTCAGCGGGCACTTCGCGTTCATGTCCGTCATCGCCTGGACCGTGGCGCGGGTGCCCTCGGCGCGGCTTTCGTTGTACGACATCTGAGTGTCGCCGCTGAGCGGGTTGTGGAACTGCGCGGTGTAAGGGGTGGTGTACTCCTGCACCCGGGACGCGGGGAACTGCTGGGTGATCGCCGTGGTCACCCTGTGCAGCAGCGCGTTGGGGAATTGCATCGGGTTGAGCGGATCGTCCTGCGGCGCGGACTCCCAGGTGCCGGGGACGTTGACCAGCTGGACGTCGGGGCACGACGCATCTTGCGAAGCGGGCCGGGGTTTGTGCGGGTGGGTGGTCGTGGACGGCGACGGCAAGACGCCCGGTGGCACCGCGCTGGGCGGGGATTCGCGGCCTCGCAGCATGACGACCACTAGCACGATGACCAACAACACCACCCCTGCCATCGCCAAGGCGGCGGTCCAGGCGAGGGCTCGGTGGCGCTTACGCCGCGCGTTGGTGGCCATGGTCTCCCGCTAGCAGGTCGGTGGATCGCAGCCAAGCGGTCCTCCCGACCCCTGCTGCACCCCCTACACGGTACCGGCTCGCAGGACCACCTCAGCCGGGCGGCGACCCGCGTCTCCCGGCGCCGACCCGCTTAGCGAATCGCGCCGACGATGTCGCCCGACATCGCGCCCAGCTGCCCCGACCAGGAGCCCCAGCCGTTGTCGCCGCCGCCCGGGAAGTCGAAGTGACCGTTGTGCCCGCCGTTGCTGCGGTACTGCTGGTAGAACTCGCGGGAGCTGCCCATGGCCGCCCCCGCCTGGCCGATCATGGCGGCGTCGTCGCCACCCATGTTCGTCGGGCTGTAGACCCACACGCGGGTGTTGTTCTGCGCCAGCAGCGACGCGTGGACGTATGGGTCGTGCCACTTCCACCGGCCCAGCTGCGGGGCCCCCCACATCCCGTTACCGTCCACACCGCCGAACTGTTGCAGGCCGGCCAGGATCGCGCCGTTGTAGTTGGTGCTCGACGGGTACAGGAACCCGGACAGCGAACCGGCGAAGCCGAAGCGGTCGGGGTGGAAGGCGGCGAGCGCCATCGCGCCGTAGCCGCCCTGCGAGGCGCCGACGGCCGCGTGGCCGCCCGGCGCCAGGCCTTTGTTGGCGGCCAGCCAGTTGGGCAGCTCGCTGGACAGGAAGGTGTCCCACTGCTTGCTGCCGTCCTGCTCCCAGTTCGTGTACATGCTCCAGGCCCCGCCCGCGGGCGCCACCACCGAGATGCCCTTGCCGCCAAGCGTGTTCATCGCGTTGCCCGCGGTGACCCAGTTGCTCACGTCGGGGGCCGCGTTGAACGCGTCCAGCAGATACACCGCGTGCGGTCCGCCGGCCAGGAAGGCCACCGGGATGTCGCGGCCCATCGCCGCCGACGGCACCATCAGGCTCTCGTAACCGGCCGCCCTCGCCTTGCCGGCCGGTCCGCCCGCCACGGTCACACCGATCAGCCCGATCGCCAGCGCGGCTACGGAGAACACCCGAAGAAGCGCTGACGCACCCCGCACGACCCTCATGTCACCCTCCATCGTCTAGTCGCTGACGAGCACATTAGCCAGCGCCGTAGTTCCCCCGCCCACGGGGTAGTGAAACAAATCACACACCAAACCAACTAACGGCGGAAACCCCGAAGGGTTTCCGCCGTTAGTCGCGTTGTTCGTGGGCTTAGGTGCCCTGGCCGTTCGTGCCGTTCCCGGCAGCCGCGGCGGCCGTGGCCGGCCCGGCGCCCGGGGTGGCGCCCAGCGCCGACTGCAGGTCAGGCTTCATCGCCTGCAGCTGCGCGCCCCAGTAGGGCCAGTCGTGGGTGCCGTTGGCGTCGAAGTTCCACACCGCGTTGTTGCCGCCGGCGGCTTTGTACGCGTCCTGGAACTTCAGGTTGGAAGTCCGCACGAAGCCCTCGAGGAACTTGGCGGGCAGGTTGTCGCCACCGAGGTCCGACGGCTTGCCGTTACCGCAGTACACCCAGATGCGGGTGTTGTTGGCGACCAGCTTGCCGACCTGAAGCGACGGGTCGTTGCGGGCCCAGGCCGGGTCCTCCTTGGGACCCCACATGTCGGCTGCCTTGTAACCACCGGCGTCACCCATGGCCAGGCCGATCAGCGACGGGCCCATGCCCTGCGACGGGTCCAGGAGCGCGGACAGCGAGCCGGCGTAGGTGAACTGGTTCGGGTGGTAGGCGGCGAGGATCAGCGCCGACGACCCGGCCATCGACAGACCGACGGCGGCGTTGTTGGTCGACCTGACCTGCTTCTGCGCCGACAGGTACGCGGGCAGCTCGCTGGTCAGGAAGGTCTCCCACTTGTAGGTGGTGCAGCCGGCCTTGCCGCAGGCGGGCTTGTACCAGTCGGAGTAGAAGCTGGACTGGCCACCGACGGGCATGACGACCGAGATTCCGGACTGGTTGTACCACTCGAACGCCGGGGTGTTGATGTCCCAGCCGTTGAAGTCGTCCTGCGCGCGCATACCGTCGAGCAGGTACAGCGCGGGCGAGTTGGCCCCACCGCTTTGGAACTGAACCTTGATATCGCGGCCCATCCCCGCGGAAGGAACCTGCAGGTATTCCACCGGCAGACCGGGGCGCGAGAAGGCACCAGCGGTCGCCGAGCCCCCCACGGCGCCAATCAGGCCCGAGAGCAGCGCCGCGCCAGCGGCCGCCACCACGAGCCGCCGCGGCATACCTGCCACGGCGCCGCGAAACCTGTCGACAAGCGTCATCCTTGCTTCCTCATCCTTCTCGGCGCGCCCGTCAACCGGGCGCGTCATGTTTTGGGTCGTACTGCATACGATCTCCGCGCAGCAGTGCTCGTGTAGTCAACCACACCTTCCGGCGCCCGGTCGCATCGAGGCGGCCACCGAAAGCCTCACTGGGCCCGCTTTACCCGGCGCTTTCCAGGCGAAACGCCCGCCCCGGAATCCGGGTTTTCGCATGTGCTTGAGCCTTATTGCCAGCTGGTAACGGCCCAAATGTGATGTTGCTGGCAATTTTTCACGGGGCCGGCTTGAAGACAATTTTGAGATTGGTCGAAAATTCTTCTGCCCTGGGCTTACTCGCGAGGTGGCGGCGGGGCCTCTTCGGGCACCGGCAGCCCGCATCTGGCCAGCTCGTAGCGCGGCACACGGTCTATCCGGTATTTGGTGAATTCATAGGAATGCAGCAGGTTCGACAGGAACCTGTGCGGGGTCATCGGGGCGCGCACCGAACTCAGCACCGCCTCGGTCTCGGGACATTTGAGGGCGGTCACCGCCTCGGCGACCCACTGCTGGTCCAGATAACCCGGAATGCCGGGATACAACTTCACCCACGGACCGTCGGCGATCACCCAGTCCGGGAAGAGGTTCTTGTCGTGCCCGATGCGGCCGTGCTGCAACCGTTCCGTGTGTTGCGCAAGCGGATTCGCCAGTCCGATCTGGTCGATCACCCTGACATCGAGCCCGACATTCATGCCGACCATGCCGAGGTTGGTGAAAAACACTGCGTGCTGCGGTTTTTGGGGTTGCTTGTCGGGCCCCGGTTGCGCCATCGGCACGAGGTCCCACTGGATGTAATTTCCCGACGGCAGCAGTAACGCCCCGTCGGGAGTGTTGTCGAGCGCCGTCAGGATGGCCGCCATCCTGGGATACCCCAGGTAGTCGGCGGCGGTGAGCGGATGCGCGTGCCCGGTGGCCTGCGCGTAGAAGCGCCGCTCGTCGACGATTCCGGAGTAGCTGACGTGGGTGGCGTCGTCGCCCATCCCCGGCGAATTCGCCGCCCACAGCGACCAACCGGCCACACCCAGCCAGAGCGCGCCGGCCGCGCCGGCCACCCAGTAGCCCGTCTCCCGCGAATAGTCCTGTCCATCCGGAATGGCCAGCGGGATCACGGCGACCGGGGCCAGCAAGCAGAACAACGGCGCCAACAGCACCCGCCCGTGCATGAAGTCGCCGCCCTGCCGGATCCAGTAGAGCGCTTGCAGCAGGCCGCTCACCACAACGAAAGCCACGACGGCGGGCGGGCTTTGAACCGCCCTGGCCACCCGCCCGTAGTTCGGGGCGAAGGCGGGCCGCAAAAACGACGGCCGGCGGCGCGCCGCGAGAAGCAGCAGCCCCAGCGGCACGAGGAGCACCACCGGCACCCACACCGCGTAGGGCGCGTCGAAGTTCGACAGGTAGATCATGCCCTGGGACCACTTGTCGCCCGCCGCGTCCTTGGCCAGCGCGGTCCCGGGCACCAGCAGGCCGTAGTAGCCCATCCGGAAGATCTCGTAGCCGACGGGCAGCAGCCCACCGGCCAGCACGATCAGCACCCGGCGCCCCCAGGTCCGCGCCGCGATCAGCATCATGATCAGGGCCAACCCGCCCATCAGGGCCAGGTCGGGCCGGACCAAGACGCTGAAACCGGCCACGAACGCCAGCGCACCGATGAAGAGTTTGTGATCCGGGCGGTTCCGCACCGGCTGGCCCCAGCAGACCATCATCCACCACAGCAGCCCGAGGTAAGCCAGCGTCAGCCCGCTCTCCAGACCGGAGGTGGCGAAGTCACGTGCGGGCGGAAGCGCGACGTAGACCAACGCGCCGGCGGGCAGCATGACGGCCCTGCGGCCGCGCAGGCTGGGTGCGTACAACCGGGCGGCTCCCAGCATGAGCAGGGCGACGCCCAGCACCGAGAGCGTCAGGGCCAGCGCGAGCGCCACGTATTCCATCCGCATCGGCCCGCCCACCCAACTGCCGGCGTACATCAGGTAGGTCCAGGCCGTGGAGGTGTTGGCCTCCACCCGCTCACCCTGGTTGAAGACCGGCCCGTTGCCGGCGAGCAGGTTGCGCACCGTGCGCAACACGATGAGCCCGTCGTCGGCGATCCAGCGCCGCTGCCAAGCACCCCAGGCGAACAGGACGGAGACCACCGTCACGCTGATCCACAGGGTGACCCGCACCAGGGTCGTGTAAGGGAACACCGGCCAGCCCAACCGCCTGATGGCCGGCCGGCTGCGCATCATGCGCGCTTTGAGGGCCTGCAGTTCGGGGCTAACCGAAGGCAACGGCGGCTCCAAGCGTCGCGATCCACGCGAGGAAAAGCAGCTGCAACACCCGGTCGCGCAGCGCGATGTCTTCGGGCTCGCCGGCCAGCCCGCCGTCGACGTCGACGGCGTAGCGCAGGATCGCGATGGTGAACGGCACCATGGACACCGCGAACCACGATCCCGAGTGGCGGTCGCGCTCGAACGCCCACAACCCGTAGCAGAGCACCACGGCGGTGGCCGACATCGTCCAGACGAACCGCAGATAGGTGCTGGTGTAGCTCTCCAGGGACTTGCGGATCGCGGCGCCGGTGCGCTCGGCGACCTGCAGCTCGGCGTACCGCTTGCCCGCCACCATGAACAGCGACGCGAACGCCGCGGTCAGCAAGAACCATTGCGACAGCGGGATGCCGGTGGCGGCGCCACCGGCTATGGCGCGCAGCAGGTACGCCGACGACACGATGCAGATGTCCATCACCGCTTGGTGTTTCAGACCGAAACAATAGGCAAGCTGCATGCCGAGGTAGACGGCCATCACGACCGCCAGGTCCGGCGTCAGCCACCACGCGAGCCCCAGCGAGCCCGCCCCGAGAACCAGCGCCAGGGTGTACGCCAGCCACTCGGGCACCACACCCGCGGCGATCGGGCGGAATCTCTTGGTGGGGTGCTCGCGGTCGGCGTCGACGTCGCGCACGTCGTTGACCAGATAGATCGACGAGGCCGCCAGGCAGAACACCACGAACGCCACCGAGACCTTGGTCAGCACGTCGGCGTAGTTGTAGTGCACCGGGCCGCCCAACGCGGCCACCGGTGCCGCCAGCACCAGGACGTTCTTCACCCACTGCCGCGGGCGGATCGCCTTGACGACCCCGACCACCACGTTGCCCGGGGGCCCGGTCACCACGTCCTCACTCATTCGCCCAGACCTTCCGCGCCCGGCCCTCTAGCCGAACGGTGATTCGCGCGACAGTGGCGCCGAGGACGATGCCGCAGGCCACGTCGCTGGGATAGTGCACCCCGAGCAGCATCCGCGACACTGCCATCGGGGGAACCAGGAGGGCGGGCAGCGGCAGGCCGGTGATCCGGCCCATCAGGATGGCCGCGGCCGTGGTCGAGGTGGCGTGGGCCGAGGGGAAACTCAGCCGGCTGGGGGTGCCGACGTTCACGACGACGGCCGGATCGTGCGGCCGCTGGCGCCGCACCACCCGCTTGACCAGCACGGCGGCGGCGTGCGCGGCGAACGCGCCCGCGCCGGCGACCAGCCAGTCCCGACGCCGCCTCGGCGCCAGCAGCGCGCCGACCGCCGCCACGGCCAGCCAGCCGAGGCTGTGCTCGCCGAAATGGGACAGGCCGCGCGCCGTCGTCAACGCACCGGGGCGGTCGGCGAGCGCGGCTTGCACGGCCACCAGAGCGGCGACCTCGCCGCGCGGGGTGGCCGATTCAGCCATGCTCTCGCTCGGCGTGCGCGGGCAGCAGCGCCATCTCCCATTTCTGCTTGCTGGACAGCACCGGCAGCGCGTCCCGGTACGTTTTGCGCATCTCGTCGAAGCGGCTCGCCAGGAGGCGCTGCCGGCGCAGCGAGGCGAACAGCAGTTGGAACATCTTGCGCCGGTCGCGTTGCCGGTAGACCACGCCGCACCCGTCGGCCGTCGTCACGGTGACGCCGTCGACCGTGCACAGCCGGAACCAGCGGGCGTCCTGGGTCGGCACGTTGAATTCGGGGCGCCGGTGGGCCTCGGGGTCGGCCTTGGTCGCGTTGTGCAGGATGCCGCGGGCCAGCCGGTAACCGATCGACAGCGGGTTCACTGGCGGCTTCATCGCCTTGGTCTTGTGCGACGGCGCCGGGAGTTGGCTCGCGGCCGGCAGCACCACCGCGTCCGGGTACTCCTTGCGCAACCGATGCACCTCGGGCAGGGCGGATTCCAGGATCGAGAAGATGTGCTCCGGGCCCGCGAGGAAGTCGTCGATGGCCCGGTTCTGGATCGCTACCGTCGAATATTCAAGGCAGGCAAGGTGTTTCAGCGTTGCCTTCAGGTGGCTGCGGACCAGTCCGGTGATGTCGCCGTCCCAGTGCATCGCGGCGACCACCAGGCGATTGCGCAGGTGGTAGTAGGCCTGCCAGTCGATGGCGTCGTCCTTGTCACTCCAGGCCATGTGCCAGATCGCCGCGCCGGGCAAGGTGACGGTCGGGTACCCGTGCTCGCCGGCGCGCAGACCGTATTCGGCGTCGTCCCATTTGATGAACAGCGGTAGCGGCTGGCCCAGTTCCTCGGCGACCTGCCGGGGGATCATGCACGTCCACCAGCCGTTGAAGTCGACGTCGATGCGCCGGTGCAGCAGGGCGCTTCGAACATTCTTGTCGTTCAACGGATATTCGGCGAAGTCGTGGTCGTACTCGGCGTGCGGGGCGGCGGTCCACATGAAGTTCGACTGGTTGACGACCTCGCCCATGATGTGCAGGTGCGAGGGCTCCTGCAGGTTGAGCATCTGACCGCCGATCAGCATCGGCGTCTTGGCGAAGCGGTGCAGGGCCAACACCCGCAGGATCGAGTCGGGCTCGATGCGGATGTCGTCGTCCATGAACAGAATCTGTTGGCAGTCCGTGTTTTTCAGCGCCTCGTACATCACCCGGCTGTAACCGCCCGAGCCGCCGAGGTTGGGCTGGTTGTGGATGGACAGCCGATTGCCCAGCCCCGCGGCCGCGGCGGGGAAGTCCGGGTGGTCGCGCACCTTTCGGGTGCCCTGGTCGGGGACGATCACCGCCCCGATCACCGCGTCCACCAACGGATCTGCGGTCAGGTCGGCCAGCGCGTTGACGCAGTCGGCGGGCCGGTTGAACGTCGGGATGCCGACGGCGACGTTGGCCGTGCCCGGCGCGGGCTCGGTCGCATACCAGCCACCGCTCACCAGGTTCACCGCGGTGTCGGTGGTGATGTCGAACCAGATCCAGCCGCCGTCCTCGAACGGCTTGAGCGGCACCTCGATCTCGACGACGGCCGGTTGATCGTCGGTGCCGACGAATTGGCGGCCCTCCACGGAGATTCGTACCCCGGTGGCCTTGGTGCGGTACAGGTCGACGCGCCCGGTTCCGGTGAGCTCGACTCGCAACACCACCGACGTGCAGATCGACCAGCGGCGCCAGTAACTGGCCGGGAACGCGTTGAAGTACGTGGCGAACGACACTTCGGACTCTTTGCCGATCTCGAGCGAGGTTCGGCTGGTCGCGTGGGCACGCCGCGCGTTGGTGGTCGATTCCTCCAGATACAGCTTGCGCACGTCGAGGGGCTCACCCGGACGCGGCAGGATGATTCTGGAAAGCAGGCTTACAGCGGTCATCCCCCCGCGCCTTCCTCCACTAGTGCTGTGCCGTCGCGCAGGTGTGGCGCGAGGACGTTGTCGTACATGTTGAGCGCGCTGGCGATCGCCATGTGCATGTCCAGGTATTGGTAGGTCCCCAGCCGGCCACCGAACAGCACCTTCGATGACGCGGTCTCGGCCTTCGCCCGCGCCCGGTAGGCGGCCAGCAGCGCACGGTCGGCCTCGGTGTTGATCGGATAGTAGGGCTCGTCGTCGTCTTCGGCGAACCTCGAGAACTCCCGCATGATGACCGTCTTGTCGGTCGGATAGTCACGCTCGGGGTGGAAGTGGCGGAACTCGTGAATGCGGGTGTAGGGGATCTCGAGATCGTTGTAGTTCATCACCGGCGTGCCTTGGAAGTCGCCGCACTCGGTCAGCACCTCGAGCTCGAAATCCAAGGTGCGCCAGCCCAACCGGCCTTCGGCGTAGTCGAAGTAGCGGTCCAGCGGGCCGGTGTAGACGACCGGTGCATCGGGACTGTCCGCGCGCAACTTGTCGCGGACGTCGAACCAGTCGATGTCCAGCCGGACCTCGATGCGGTCGTCGGCGGCCATGTTCTGCAGCCACGCCGTGTACCCGTCGGCCGGCAGCCCCTCGTAGGTGTCGCTGAAGTATCGGTTGTCGAAGGTGTAGCGCACGGGCAGCCGGGTGATGTTGGCGGCCGGCAATTCCTTGGGATCGGTCTGCCACTGCTTGGCGGTGTAGCCCTTGACGAACGCCTCGTACAGCGGGCGCCCGATCAGCGAGATCGCCTTCTCCTCGAGGTTCTGCGCGTCCTCGGTCTTGATCTCGGCGGCCTGGTCGGCGATCAGGCGGCGGGCTTCGTCCGGGGTGAAGTACCTGCCGAAGAACTGTGACACCAGGCCCAGACCCATCGGGAATTGGTAGGCCTGCCCGTTGTGCATGGCGAACACGCGGTGTTGGTAGTTGGTGAAGTCGGTGAACTGACGCACGTAGTCCCAGACCCTCTTATTAGAGGTGTGGAACAGGTGGGCGCCGTATTTGTGGACCTCGATACCGGTCTGCGGCTCGGCTTCCGAATAGGCGTTCCCCCCGATGTGCGGGCGGCGCTCCACGACGAGCACGCGCTTCCCGAGTTGGGTAGCCACGCGCTCGGCAATGGTCAGGCCGAAGAATCCAGAGCCGACGACGAGGAGGTCAAAGCGAGCGGTCATCGGTTGCTTAGGGTATCCGACGGCGTCGGCCTAACCCATTTGGCGAGGCCAGGGAGTCCGCGATCGGTCGTGTGGCGACGATTCGGGACTGTCGAACCCGGCGATCACGGTCCGGGTCGCAATTACCTCACGATTCAATATCGCCACTCTAGTCACAGCATTCTCACTCGTACCATCGACTCTGTGTGGTTGTCGGCGGCTAGAAACCGGCAAGGCCGCACTGACACAACACAGTTGAACATTGAGTTGTCCAGATTGAGGAGACTTCCGTGCCGAACCGACGCCGACGCAAGCTTTCGACAGCCATGAGCGCGGTCGCCGCCCTGGCAGTGGCGAGTCCTTGCGCATACTTCCTTGTCTACGAATCGACGGCGGGCAACAAACCGGCCGAGCACCACGACTTCAAGCAGGCGGCGGTAATGACCGACCTGCCGGGCGAGCTGATGGGCGCCTTGTCGCAGGGGCTGTCGCAATTCGGGATCAACCTGCCCCCGGTGCCCGCGCTGAGCGGGGGCGCGACCAGCACTCCGGGCCTGGCCAGCCCCGGCCTGGGCACTCCGGGCCTCGGGACTCCAGGGCTCACGAGCCCTGGTCTGACCAGTCCGGGCCTGACCAGCCCCGGCCTCACCAGCCCCGGCCTGACCAGCCCCGGTTTGACGAGCCCCAGTTTGACCAGCCCGGCTCTGACCAGCCCGGGCCTGGCGCCGACCGCGACGCCGGGTCTCACCGCGCCCGGCGCGCTGCCGACCACCCCGGGCGCCGGAGTGGCGACCCCGGGTGCGGGGCTCAACCCCGCGCTGTCCAACCCCGGGCTGACCAGCCCGGCCGGGGTCACGCCCGGGCTGACGAGCCCGACGGCTGCCGGTGAGGTGCCAATCACGGCCCCGGCCAGCCTGGACCCGGGCGCCGACGGTACCTACCCGATCCTGGGCGACCCGTCGTCCTTCGGTAACGGTTCACCGATTGGTGGTGGCACCGGCCTCGGCGGCGGCGGCGGAAGCTCCAGCAGCGGCGGCGGTGGCCTGGTCAACGACGTGATGCAGGCCGCCAACCAGCTCGGCGCCGGTCAGGCGATCGACCTGCTCAAGGGCCTGGTCATGCCGGCGATCACGCAGGGTCTGCACGGCGGGGCGGGTGCAGCCGGTGCGCTTCCGGGCGCCGCCGGTGCGCTGCCGGGTGCCGCGGGCGCCCTCCCGGGTGCCGCCGGTGCCTTGCCGGCCGCTGCCGGTGCGCTGCCGGCCGCTGCCGGTGCGCTGCCGGGTGCCGCGGGCGCCCTCCCGGGTGCCGCGGGCGCCCTGCCGGGTGCCGCCGCGGGCGCCCTGCCGGCTGCCGCCGGCGCTGCCGGGGCTTTGCCGGCTGCCGCCGGCGCGGCACCGGTCCTGCCACCCGTCTAGACCTTCAGGAAACCCTCCAACCAGACGGCACCGCAGATTCTTCTGCGGTGCCGTCGAATTTGGCGCAGTTTCGTCGCGCCCAGGTCGTGTCGTCTCATCATTAACATTAGAAACACAAGTAACATCGGCTGGTGTCTCCTAGTCGTGGGCCGACGACATTGCTCACCGCCATCGCGGCGACCGTCGTCATCGTCTCCTGGGTGGCCGACACCACGCGCGATCGCGGCACTGCCAGTCCGCCGCCGACCCACGACACCCAGCTGACCGAACAGCCGCTGGTCGGGTTGGGCGGCGGTGTCACGGTTCGCCAGATCAGCCAGGACACCCCGTTCTCTCTCGTCGCGCTCACGGGCGACCTGGCAGGCACCTCGACCAGGGTGCGGGCGCGGCGGCCGGACGGTTCGTGGGGGCCCTGGTACCAGACCGAGTACGAGACGGCGGCGCCCGACGGGGCGACGGCAGCCGGATCGCTCGAGGGGCCGCGCGGAACCGACCCGGTGTTCGTCGGCACCACCACCACCGTCGAGATCGCGGTCACGCGTCCGATGGATGCGCCGCCGACCCTGGGGGCCCCACCCGTCGGCGGGGGACCATCACCCGCGCCCCCCCGCGAGACCGATCTGGGCTACAAACCGGCGTCCCGGGAACAACCCTTCGGGCAGAACATCTCCGCCATCCTCATCTCCCCGCCGCAAGCACCGGCCAAAGCCCAGTGGACGCCACCCTCGGGCGTGCTGATGCCCGGCCAGGCCCCCGCCATCATCAGCCGGGCGGAATGGGGTGCCGACGAGTCGCTGCGTTGCGGTAGTCCGCAGTACGACAACGGCGTTCGTGCCGCCGTCGTACACCACACGGCGGGCAGCAACGACTACTCGCCGCTGGAATCGGCCGGGATCGTCAAGGCCATCTACACCTATCACAGCAAGACCTTGGGCTGGTGCGACATCGCCTACAACGCCCTGGTCGACAAGTACGGCCAGGTGTTCGAGGGCAGCGCCGGGGGGCTGACCAAAGCGGTCGAGGCCTTCCACACCGGCGGATTCAACCGCAACACCTGGGGCGTGGCGATGATCGGCAACTTCGACGATGTACCCCCCACGCCGATCCAGCTGCGCACCCTGGGCCGGCTGCTGGGCTGGCGCCTGGGCCTGGACAACGTCGACCCCAAGGGCACCGTGTCGCTGGAGTCGGCGGGTAGCCACTACACCACCTTCCCGGCCGGTTCCGTCGCGACGCTGCCCACGATCTTCACGCACCGCGACGTCGGCAACACCGATTGCCCGGGCAACGCCGCCTACGCGCTGATGGACGAAGTACGCGACGTCGCTTCGCATTTCAACGATCCGCCGGAGGAACTGATCAAGGCCCTGCAGGGCGGCGCGATCTACGACCACTGGCAGGCGATGGGCGGCATGAACAGCGTACTGGGCGCGCCCACGTCCCCCGAGGACAGCGCGGAGGGTGACGCGCGGTACGTCACCTTCGCCCGGGGCGCGATGTACTGGTCGCCGGAAACCGGCGCCCAGCCGGTCACCGGCGCGATTTACGACGCCTGGGCGTCGCTGAGCTACGAACGCGGACCGCTCGGGTTGCCGACCAGCGCCGAACTTCAAGAGCCGCTGCAGATTACGCAAAATTTCCAACACGGAACGCTGAATTACGAGCGGCTCACCGGCAACGTCACCGAGGTCGCGGAGGGGATCATCACGCCGCTCTCGACGCAATCACCGAGCGGCCCCACCGTGCCGCCCGAACACTTCTCGTTACCGGCGCACCCGTCTGCCACCTAGCCGGTCCCGGCAGTCGCTAGAGCCACCAGCGCTCGAGCACCCGCCCCACCCCGTCGTCGTTGTTGACAGCGGTGACCTCGTCGGCGGCGGCCAGCACGTCGGGATGGGCGTTGCCCATCGCCACGCCATGACCCGCCCAGCGCAGCATGGGCAAGTCGTTGGGCATGTCGCCGAACGCCAGTACCTCCTCGCTGCCGATCTGCAGGGGCCTGGCGATCTCGTCCACGCCGGTGGCCTTGCTGGTGCCCAGCGGCACGATCTCCACGAGACCGTTGTTGGTGGAGTAGGTGATATCGCCCTCGATGCCGACGTGCTTGGCCAGCTCGGCGGCCATATCGGCGCTGCGTGCCCCGCTTCGGCGGATGAGCAGCTTGATCGCGGGCGCACTGAGCAGGTCCTCGATCGACACCTCGGTGTTGTCCGGGTTCAGCCACGCGTGCTCGTAGCCCGGTGAGCTGATGAACTGGGGGGTCGCCGTGTCGTGGGCGCGTTCGCCGATTCGCTCGACGGCCAGGCCCGCGCCCGGGATGACGCGCGTCGCCAGCTCCGCAAGCTCGGCCAGCGTGTCGACGGGCAGCGTCCGCGTCGAGACCACCCGGTCCGTGGCGGGATCATAGACGACGGCGCCGTTGGCGCACACCGCGATTGGCGCGAAGCCCAGCGCGTCGACGACGGGGCGTATCCACCGCGGCGGCCGGCCGGTCGCCACGACGAACGTCGCGCCGGCATCGACGGCGGCGCGCACGGCATCGCGGGTACGCGGGGTGATGGTTTCGTTGTCGTCGAACAGGGTGCCGTCGACGTCGCAGGCTATGAGCGCCGGCTGGGTCACGTTGACGTCATCTGGTCAATGCACTCCGCTCTGGTCCTGTCCGGGTCGGGTCACGCCGTCCGTGCCGTATTTCTGCATCCGCGCCTGCAACTCCGACAAGCGGATCGCCCGGGAATCGTCCTGGGTGGGCGCGGCGCCGCCGAGCCGCCTCGGGACCCAGAATTCACCCTCCGGGTGGGGGTATTCCTCCTGTACCTGATACAGCAACGCATTCATCGACTGGCGCAGCGCCGCGTTGAGCTGTTCGAGCGTGCCGTGCGGCGGCAGCGGCCGGCCTGCGGCGACGGTGATCGGAACCTTGTTGCGCCACACCTTCTTTGGATGGTCCTTGGGCCAAATCCGATGGGCACCCCAGACGATCACCGGAACGATCGGCACCTGGGCGTCCAGCGCCATCCGGGCCGCACCGCTCTTGAACTCGCGCAGCTCGAAACTGCGGCTGATCGTGGCTTCGGGGTGCATCCCGATGAGCTCGCCCTGCCGCAGGCGCTGCGTGGCCAGCTCGAGCGCGCCGTTCCCGTTGGTGCGGTCCACCGGGATCAGCCTGGCGTGGTTGATCACATAGTTGACCGCCTTCACGTCGGCCATCTCGGCTTTGATCATGAAGTACGCCCGCCGGTGGCGCTCGCGCACCGCGAGCAGCGTTGGCAACCAGTCCAGGTAGCTGGTGTGGTTCTGGGCCAGCAGCGCGCCACCCCGCTCGGGGATGTTTTCCAGCCCGCGATAGGTGAACTTGGTTCCCTGCATCGCAACCATCGGCGGTACGACCCACTCGCACAACCGGTAGAACCCCTCGGGCATGTCTTCTCCTTCGTCTACCGGGACGGCCGTCCGCCTCGGCCCGCGGCCCGCGCCGCCGCCTCGTCCGCCTCCATCCGGGCCGCCTCCGCCATGGTCGGTGCCCCACCGCCCAGCCGGCGCGGCGTCCAGTACGCCCCCGGCTCGTGCGGATAGTCCGCTTGGACCCGGTGCAGCAGTGCGGTCATCGACTCGCGCAGTGCGGCGTCGGTCTGCGCGATGTCTTCGGCCGCCGGCACTGGCGCGCCTGCCTGCACTTTAATCGGTACCTTGGCGCGGCTCAGGTTGCGTGGGTGGTCTTTGGTCCAGATCCGGTGGGCGCCCCAGACGATCACCGGGACGATGGGAACGTCGGCTTCGATGGCCATGCGCGCGGCGCCCGTCTTGAATTCCTTGAGCTCGAAGCTGCGGCTGATGGTGGCCTCCGGATAAACCCCCACCAGCTCGCCCTCGCGGAGCCGTTGCACGGCCACGGCGTAGGCGCCGGCCCCGGCGCCGCGGTCCACCGGAATAGTCCGGGTGTGCTTGATCAGGAAGTTGACGATCCGCACCTGCTGCATTTCGGCCTTGATCATGAACCTGAGCCGCCGTCTCCGCCGGTGCACGGCCAGCGCGGCGGGCAGGAAGTCGACATAGCTGGTGTGGTTGATCGCGATCACGGCGCCGCCGGTGTCGGGGATGTGCTCCTCGCCTCCGTAGGAGATCTCGGTGTTGGTGGCGACGACCACCAGCCGAGCCAGAATCTCGAGCGTGCGGAAGACGGGCTCCACCATTGATCGCTACTCCGGAGCTCCCGTGGGTCCGGCCCGGCGGGCAGCGCGAGCGGCGGCCTCCTCGGCGTCCATCCGGGCGGCTTCGGCCAGCGAAGGGGCGCTGCCGCCCAACCGCCGCGGCACCCAGAACTCACCCGCCGGGTGCGGCCCGTACATCTCCTGGGCCCGCTCCAGCAGGTGTTGCATCCGCGAGTGCAACAGCCCCTTGAGCTCCTCGACGCCCAACGTCGGTTCGATCGGCTCGCCGACCAGCACCGTGACGGGCACCTTCGGCCGCATCAACTTTTTCGGGTGCCCCTTGGTCCAGATGCGCTGCGCGCCCCAGACGATCACCGGAACGATCGGCACCCCGGCCTCGACGGCCATCCGGGCGGCGCCCGACTTGAATTCCTTGATCTCGAAGCTGCGGCTGATGGTGGCTTCGGGGTAGACGCCGACCAGCTCACCGTCCTTGAGGTTCCTGACCGCCTCCTCGTAGGAGGCGGCGCCGTCCTGCCGATTCACCGAGATGTGCCGCAGGCTGCGCATGATCGGGCCGGTGATCTTGTTGTCGAACACCTCCTGCTTGGCCATGAACCGCACCTTGCGTCCCAGTCCCTGCTGGTAGGCGGGCAGACCCGCGAACGTGAAGTCGAGGTAGCCGGTGTGGTTGATGGCGATCACGGCACCGCCGGTTTTGGGCAGGTTTTCGACCCCCGCCACGGTGATCTTGAGGCCCTGTAGGCGCCAAACCAGGCGGGCAAGTTGAATGACAGTCCCGTATACCGGTTCCACAGCTGATCAGCCTAATGCTCCTGGCTGTGAGTCACCCGAGGTGGCGAAAAGGAGGCCATCGCTTGAGCTTCCCCGCGGCACCCGTTCCGCCGCCCGAAGTGGTTCGCCGGTTTGCCGGCGGCAGGGCGGTTCGCGCCGTGTGGGTCAACGAGATCGGCGGGGTGACCTTCCGGATCGGCCCCGACGCCGGCGGCGCCGAGTTCATCAAGGTCGCGGAAGCCGGCGTGACCGACTTTGCCCGTGAAGCGGAGCGCCTGCGTTGGGCCGCCCGGTACGTGCTGGTGCCGCCGGTGCTGGGCGCCGGCGTCGACGGGGGCTACGCCTGGCTGCATACCCGGGCACTGCCCGGCGTCTCGGCCGTACATCCGCGCCTGCGGGCCACACCCGAGGTGGCCGTGCGCGCGATCGCCCTCGGCCTGCGCAGGCTGCATGACCGGCTACCGGTGTCGTCCTGCCCGTTCGACTGGTCGGTCGAGGGCCGGCTGGCGGCCCTGACACCCGTCGCGCGTGCACGGCTGGGCAGCCCGCCGCCCATCGACCGCCTGGTGGTGTGCCACGGCGACGCCTGCTCGCCCAACACCCTGGTCGACGGGCGCGGCCGGTACCGCGGGCATGTCGACCTGGGCGACCTCGGTGTGGCCGACCGGTGGGCCGACCTCGCGGTCGCGACGCTGTCGTTGGGCTGGAATTTCCCCGACCGGGTGTGGGACGGAGAATTCTTCGCGGCCTACGGCGTCGAGCCCGACGCCGCTCGCATCGACTTCTACCGACGGCTGTGGGAGGCCGACGATGCCGCCTCGCGCTAAGCTCGGGGGCTGAAAACCCGTTACCGGGCCGTGGGCGAGTACGGCCCCCAGGAAGGTGTTTGTGCAGGTCACCAGCGTAGGTCACGCCGGATTTCTGATCGAGACCCCAGCGGGCAGCATCCTGTGCGACCCGTGGGTCAACCCCGCGTACTTCGCGTCCTGGTTCCCCTTCCCGGACAACAGCCAACTGGACTGGGACAAGTTGGGTGACTGCGACTACCTGTACCTGTCGCACCTGCACAAGGACCACTTCGACGCCAAGAACCTGGCCGAGCACGTCAATAAGGACGCGGTGGTGCTGCTGCCGGACTTCCCGGTCCCGGACTTGCGAAATGCGTTGCAGGAGTTGGGTTTCTACCGGTTCTTCGAGACCGGCAACTCGGTCAAACATCGCGTCAGCGGTCCGAAGGGCGAGCTCGACGTGATGATCATCGCGCTGCGCGCGCCGGCCGACGGGCCGCTCGGTGACTCGGCGCTGGTGGTTTCCGACGGCGTCACAACGGCTTTCAACATGAACGACGCCCGGCCGGTCGATCTCGACGTGTTGGCGTCGGCGTTCGGCCACATCGACGTGCACATGTTGCAGTACTCCGGCGCCATCTGGTACCCGATGGTCTACGACATGCCCGCCCGCGCCAAGGAGTCCTTCGGCGTGCAGAAGCGGCAGCGGCAGATGGACCGTGCCCGCCAGTACATCGCCCAGGTGGGCGCCACGTGGGTCATCCCGTCGGCCGGTCCGCCGTGCTTCCTGGACACCGAACTGCGCCATCTCAACGACGACCACGGCGATCCGGCCAACATCTTCCCCGACCAAATCGTGTTCCTCGACCAGATGCGGGCCCACGGCAACGACGGCGGCCTGCTGATGATCCCCGGCTCGACCGCGGACTTCACCGGCACCGCCCTGAACTCGCTGAGCCACCCGATGCCCGACGACCAGGTCGAGGCGATCTTCACCACCGGCAAGCAGGCCTACATCGCCGACTACGCCGAGCGGATGGCGCCCGCCCTGGCCGCCGAGAAGGCGCGGTGGGCGCCCGCCACGGGCGAGCCGCTGCTGGAGCAGCTGCGTGCGCTGTTCGAACCGATCATGTCGCAGAGCGACGAGATCTGTGACGGCATCGGCTATCCCGTCGAACTCGTGATCGGCCCGGAAACCATCATCCTGGACTTCCCGAAACGTACTGTGCGCGAACGCATTCCCGACGAGAAGATCCGCTATGGTTTCGCCATAGCGCCGGAGTTGGTGCGCACCGTATTGCGCGACCGGGAGCCCGATTGGGTCAACACCATCTTCTTGTCCACCCGGTTCAGGGCGTGGCGTGTCGGCGGTTATAACGAATACCTGTACACCTTCTTCAAATGCCTCACCGACGAGCGGATCGCCTACGCCGACGGCTGGTTCGCCGAGACTCATGACGATTCTTCGTCGGTCACGCTGGACGGCTGGGAAATTCAGCGCCGCTGCCCACACCTGAAGGCCGACCTGTCGAAATTCGGTGTGGTCGAGGGCAACACGCTGACCTGCAACCTGCATGGCTGGCAATGGCGATTGGACGACGGTCGCTGCCTGACCGCGCGGGGTCACGAACTGAGAAGTTCGCGGGCATGAGCGCCACCCACGGCCAGTGTTACGACGACGGCCTGGTCCAGCTGGACCGCGCGGCGATCACCCTGCGCCGCTACCACTTTCCCTCCGGCACGTCGAAAGTGATCGCACTCGGCGCGGTTCGTGGGTACAAGGCCGAGGGGTTGGGCCTGCTGACGCATCGATTCCGGATCTGGGGCAGCTCGGACTTGCGCCGCTGGCTCCCGCTGGACGTGAGCCGGCCGTTCAAGTCGACGCTGATCACGCTTGACGTGCCGGGCATTCAGCCCAGCCCCGCCTTCACGCCGGCGCGACCCGAGGAGTTCACCGCACTCCTGGACGAGCTGCTAAGTCAGCGCGGTTAGCCGCGCGGGCGAGTGCGCGAACACCTGGCTGCGCCTGCCGTCGGCCACCCGGACATACGCCGACTTCAAGGCGTCGATGTACCGGCGCACCGATTCGCGGGCGACCGGGTTGTCGGGAAACAACACCGTCACCTTGGTCTCGTGTTGTAGCCGGATGACCCACAGCGAGACTTGATGGGACACCCTGCCCTCGTCGTAGATCCGAAAGTTCAAGTCGGAGTTCGCGACCGAGGACAGCGGGGCGATGCTGGCGTCCAGGAACGACATCACGAAGTTGCCGGGCCGCGGCCTGGCCAAACCCGCCCCCGGGGGCGCCAACTCCAGCACCCGGTCGAACGGAATGGTGGCCAAGTCGATGCCCGAATCGAAGGACGTCTGCGCGGAGTGCGCCGCGTCCCCGAAAAGCCCGGCGTCGATGTCGACCGTGACCGGAACCAGGCCGGTGAACCAGCCAGTCGTCATCAATTCCGTTGGCGTCCTGCGGGTATCGGTAGTCGTTACCGCGGAAAACGTTTCCGCACCGGTCAATTCACGGTGCGTGAGGCCCGCGCAGGCGAACACACCGCCGCTGAAGCGGGCATCCGCAGCCACGCAGGCCCGCTCGAACCGTTCCGTCTGCCGTTCGTCCATCAGCGTCTCGGTGACGAGCTTGCCGGCATAGGGCACCGAGAGGTCGCCGAGTCGCAGCGGAAAGTGCGGTAGCGTCCCCCCGTTTTCGGCGGCGAAGGCGGTCCACGCGCGCACCTTGGGGGAGTCGGCCGTCAACGTGGCCATCTCCTCCCGCTGCCGAACGCAGTACTCGCCGTAACGCCCGGCCTCCGGGAGTTCGACGGGCGCGCCGCCACCGACCAGGGTGGCGTACATCAGGTGGATCTCCGTGAAGAGAACGCCGACGATCATGGGGTCGACGCAGAGGTGGGCGATGCTCGCGTAGAAGGTGAAGTGGTTGTCGCTTTGCACCACTCCGAACAGAAAACAATCCCACTGCAGCGGCTGCGGGGTCGATATGTGTTCGCGCAACTCCGTGGGCGTGAGCCCCCCGTGCTCGATCGGGACGAGTTCGATGTCATCGGGGTCGGCGATGGTGTGGCGAACGATCTGTTGGGCGTCGCGGTAGTCGAACCAGCTGTGGTAGGTGTCATGCCGGCGGATGTGCGCATTGACCGCGTAGTTCATCGCGCGGATGTCGCAGCGGCCGGGGACCTCCCAGGTGAAGATCATCAGGCGCGACATGTCCAGGCCCCGCGCGGCGTGATCGCTGTAGCGCCGAAGGTGTTGGGTTTGCTGGTAGCTGGGGGGAACCGGACTGGGCGGCGCCGCTGCCGCTTTGGCCCTCGCCGCCGGTGAGGCGTGCCAACAGATGACGGAGCGCGCCTGCGGTGTCCAGTCTTGAAGAGTGGTTATGCCGAACACTGAATACCCTGCACCTCCGCGCTGTTCGGCTCGGCGGGGCGCAGCTGCGCGCCCGCCGGGCGATGCTCAGGCGACCTGCCGTCCGCGCTGTCGCCGCGGAGCCGAGCCCGCCGGGGCACCCGCAGCCATCCCGCGGCCAGGCGTGTTTCACGCTGCTCCACGAAACCCTCTGGTGGGCACCAACAATGACGGCACCGGACCGGCAGGCCCAGCCGCCCCCCAGGATTTCTCCAGCCGCAAGTGGTGCTGCGGGAGCCCCCAGCATATCCGCTTTGGGCGGGGTCCGCCCCGCGACATCCCGTGTGCGCGTGACGTTTGGGTTACACCCGTCTGAACCCAGCCTGACGAAATTCGCTACCCCCTGGCATGATCAGCCGAGACCGGCTTGTGCGGGCGAGTTTGGGCGCTGGACCTGGCCGCGTGCGGTACGTTGCCCAGCATGTGGATCACCGTGCTGGTATTGGCCGGCTCGGTGATTTTCGAACCGATCCGGCTCGGTCTGGTGATCCTGCTGCTCAGCCGGCGGAGCCCGCTCAGGCAGTTGCTCGCGTTTCTGTGTGGTGGCTTCGCGATGGGCGTGGGCGTGGGGCTGACGGTGCTATTCCTGCTACGGACCGCGCCGGTGGTCGGCCACGTCAGTGTGGCGCAAGTGCAAATCGCTTCCGGGCTCGTGGCTTTGCTGATCGCCGTTGTGGTGGCCACGCGCGATTCGGCGCGCAGCCGCGCCCGCCCCGCCTTGGCGCCCGTCAGGGTCGGAACTGGCGGCGTTGCGCTGCTGGAGCGGCCGGCACCGAGCGGCCGCCGGCAACTGGCTGACCGCGCACGCGTCTTCTTGCGGGGCGACTCGCTCTGTGTCGCAGCGGTTAGCGGTATGGGCGCCGCTTTGCCTTCGGCGAACTACCTGGGCTCGATGGCCGCCATCCTCGCCTCGCACGCCGCGCCCCTCGCGCAGGTTCAGGCGCTGGTGGCCTTCAACCTGGTGGCCTTCACCGTGGCGGAGCTCCCACTGATCGGGTATCTCACGGCGCCGCGCAAGACGCGTGCCGTCATGGCCGGGCTGCGGAACTGGTTGCTGTCACGCGGTCACCGCGACATCGCGGTATTGCTGGCCTTCGCGGGTTGTTTCATGCTCGTCCTCGGGCTGACCAGCATCAGTGCGCGGTAGCATCCCTGCTGTAGCCCTTTCGGTAGGCCGTGAGGAGAGTTCGTGAACAAATTGCTCACCTCGGCCATCACCGTTGGAACATTGGCGTGCGCAATCGTTTTCGATTCCGGTGGCGCCGCCGCCGACACCGCTTTGATAGTGCCCGGCACGGCCCCGTCCCCCTACGGGCCGCTGCGGTCGCTGTATCACTTCGATCCCGCGATGCAGCCGCAGATCGACGCGCGCTATTACAGTCCGGCGGCCGTGCGCCGCGTGGTGCCCTACCCGGGCAGCTTCTGGCCGGTCACCGGGCTGAGTTCGCCGACCGTCAACAGCTCCGTGACCACCGGGGCGAACAATCTCGATGCCGCGATCCGCAACACCGACGGTCCCATCTCGGTGGCCGGACTGTCCCAGGGTTCGCTGGCGCTGGACCGCGAGCAGGCGCGCCTGGCACACGACCCGGCGGCGCCGCCGCCCGGTCAGCTCACCTTCATCAAGGCCGGTAACCCCGACAACCTGCTCTACAAGGTGTTCGGGCCCGGGACGCACGTGCCGATCATCGACTACACCGTCCCCGCTCCAGTGGAGAGCCAATACGACACGGTCAACATCGTGGGGCAGTACGACCCCTTTTCCGACCCGCCCAACCATCCCGGAAACCTGCTGGCCGACCTGAACGCGATTGCGGCGGGCGGGTATTACGGTCACAGCGCCACCGCATTCTCGGACCCGTCCCGGGTCGCACCGTGGGACATCAGGAGGACCACCAACGACCTGGGCGGCACGTCGACGACCTATTTCATCCGGAACTCCGAGCTGCCGCTGGCCCGGGCGCTGGTCGACGGGGCGGGGATGCCCCCCGAGGCGGTGGGGCCGATCGACGCGGTGCTGCGCCCGATGGTGGACCGCGCCTACGACCCGGGCCCGGCGCACAACCCGGTCCAGATCATCAACGGCATCACCCACATCCCGACGATTTTCTCTGCGGTCTCCTGGCCCATCCGCGGCGCCCGCGCCGGGATCAACCTGGCCACCAACTCCCTGGCCGTCGCCAACCTGGCCCGGATCCTCACCCCGGGTCCCGGGCTCGGCAAAGGCGGCGTGGTGCGCAAGGTCGTCCGCGCGGTCGTCAAAGCCAAGAAGTAACCGCTAGAGCCGCAGCCCGTCGCGGGGCGAAAAGCCAATCAGCTGTTCGGCTATCGGCGCCGGTGACTTCTCTTCTTCGGGCAGCAGCGGCTTACGTCCGACCGGGCGACGGCGCCCTGGCGGCCGGCTCAAGGACGCCCAGCCCGACGGCCACCACCAGTTCGCCCGCCCGACCAGCACGGCGATTGCGGGCACCGTCACCGTCCGCAGCAGGAACGTATCCAGCAGCAGGCCCGTCCCCAGGACGAAGCCGGCCTGAATCACCGTCGACAGGCTGGCGAATACCAGGCCGTACATCGACGCTGCCATGATCAGGCCCGCCGCGGTGATCACCCCGCCCGTCGAGGAGACGGTTCGGACGACACCGGTTCGGATTCCCGACGCCGACTCGTCCCGTAGCCGGGAAATGAGCAGCATGTTGTAGTCGGCGCCCACCGCGACCAAGATGACGAAGGTCAATCCCGGGACGCTCCAATGCATTTGCGCGCCGAGTAGGAACTGGAACACGATGACGCCGATGCCGAGGGCCGACATGTACGACACGATCACCGTGCCGATCAGGTACAACGGCGCAATGACCGCCCGCAGCAATGCAATGAGAATGAGCAGCACCACGCAGATCGTCATCGCGATGATGAACCGCAGATCGTGATCGGAGTAGTCGCGCGTCTCCTTGAGCACCACCGGCAGCCCCACCACCGAGACCTTGGCGTCGGCCAGCGTGGTGTTCGGCTGGGCGCCCTGCGCAGCCGCCCCGATCGCGTTGACCTGATCCATCGCCGCGGTGCTGAACGGATCGAGATCGGTCTGGATCAGGTACCGCATCGCGTGTCCGTCGGGTGAAACGAACGCGCCGGCAAGTCGTTTCAACTGATCGGCCGTCATTCCGCCCATCAGGTCCTGCACCCCGCCCGGCAACTCGGCCGGCTTCCCGCCCTCACCGGTGGCGTACGACAAGGCTTGTGCGGGAATGTAGAAGCCCGCCATCGCCGGCGTCGTCGCTTCCTTCTTCATCGACAGCAGGAACGCGGACGCCTCCCCCAGCCCGAAACCCATCTTCTTGACCTGATCGACCAGTTGCTGCACTCCGTCGGCCAATTGCCTGCTGCCGTCCGCCAGCGTGTTGGTCCCCTGCTGCAGGAAGGTGATCTTCGCCCGCATGCCGCCCGGGCTGCCCATCCCCAGGGAGCCCATCGCACCGATGACGGTGGACAGCGCCCGGCGCAACCCGGAAACCGTTGCCGCGAGGGTGTGTACGGCCTCGGTCGCCCGCAGTTGGCGCGCCAACTCCGATATCTTGCCCAGCGTCCCGTCGTCGCGCGCGGTCACCAACCGCTGCAGTTCCTCGCGCGCGTTCACGCAGGCGGGCTCGGCGCTGCACATCGGGCTGTTGTCCAGTGCACCCAGCACTGGGTTGGCCCAATCGGAGTTGTTCGCAACGAAATTGGCGTTGGCGCCGATGGCGTCGCCGAGCGAACGCATCCCGTTGACGAGCCGTTCGGCGCCCTCGAGTTCGGCCAGCGCCCGGTTCCCGCCGAAGACGTTCTGCAGCGTCGCCAGCGCGTCGACCAGGCCCCCGACGGCGGACACCGCCTGATTCACCTGGGTGCGCACGTCGCCGAGCTTGCCCGCCATCGTGTTGGCGCCGCCCGCCAACCGGTCGAGATCACCGGTGTGGTCGACGATTTGCTTGGAGCCCGCGTCCAGTTTGTCGCCGACTTCACCGGCCTGCCATGAGGTCTTGGCCTGCTCCAGGGACTGCCCGGTGGGCCGGGTGATGCCCCGGACCATCGCGACGCCCGGCACCTGGCTGACTCGCTGTGCCATCTGTTCGAGGTCGGCGAGGGCCCTCGCCGTCCTCAGATCCTGCGGCGAGGAGATGAACAGGTACTCGGGGATGATCAGGTTGGTCGAGAAGTGCTTGTCCAGCGCGGCGTATCCGATCGAGCTTTCGACGGTGCCGGGCAGGGCCTTGCGGTCGTCGTAGTTGTAGCGGGCCAGACCCGCGCACCCGGCCAGGATCACCAGCACCAGCGCGCTGGCCAGCAGGTGGGCCTTGGGCCGGCGCACGATGTTGACGCCCGAACGCCGCCAGAAGCGCCGGCTGAGGTCGCTGCGCGGCGCGATCCAGCCGCGGCGCCCGGCGAGCACCAGCAGTGCCGGCAGCAGGGTGATCGCCGCAAAGAACACGACGGCCACCGAGATGCCGAGCACCGGCCCGACCGTCCGCAAGATTCCCAACCGGGTGAAGACCATCCCGAGGAAGGTGATCGCGACGGTGGCGGCCGACGCCGCGATCACTTTGCCGATGGACGCCAGCGCCTTGACCACCGCCTCATCCGAAGCCACGCCCTGACGCACGTAGTCGTGATATCGGCTGATCAGGAACACCGCGTAATCGGTTCCGGCGCCGACCATCATCCCGCTCATGAAGATGACGGTCTGGTTGGCGATGCCCAGGCCCGCCGATCCGACGACGGCCACCAGCCGCTGGGCCACCACCGCGGACGTCCCGATCGTCAACAGCGGCAGCACCATCGTGACCGGGTTCCGGTAGATCACCAGCAGAATGACGAACAACAGCACGACGATCGCTAATTCGATTCGCGCGCGGTCGCGCTGGCCGGTGAGGTTCAGGTCGGCGACCGTCGACGCGGGCCCGGTCAGGTTGGCCCTCAGCGTGGATCCGGCCACGGTCTGCTTCACGGTGTCGGCCACCCGCGCGTACGCCTGTTTGGATTGCGGCGAGCCGAGGTCGCCGGGCAGGCCGACGGGCAGCATCCACGCCTGGTGGTCCTTACTGGTCATCAGCTCACGCAGCGGCGGGGTGGTCAGAAAATCCTGCACCATCGCGACGTCTCGGCTGTCCCGGCGGAGGGCCTCGACGAGGTTCCGGTAGGTGCCTTCGTCGGCGGGGGTCAGCCCCTTACCGTCGCTGAGCACCACCACCGCGATGCTCTGCAACCCGGCTTCCCCGAACGCGGCGTTCATGTTTCGGGTTGCGGCCAACACCGGGGCGTCCGAGGGCAGGATGGCCACTGGGTGTTGCTGAGAGATCTGTTCCAGCGACGGCGCGGTCAGCGATAGGACGCCCGCGATCGCGATCCAGACGCCGATCACCAGCCACGGCCGGCGCACTATCAGGCGTCCGAGCCGGGGGAAGATGCCCGGGGAGTCGTCCCGGCCGGCCTTCGCTAGTGACATTCGAGAACCGCATTCTTTCCGGCGTTAGTACGCGGCCTGCCGATACCGGTGGGCAGCGTTACGTGCACGCTCGGCCGCCCCGCCGTCGGCGATGCGGACGCACACGGATTTTAGGGCATCGAGGTATCGGGTCACGGAATTTCGGGCCACCGGGTGGTCGGGGAACAACACGCTGGCCGCGGTCTCGTCGAACCGCCCCACCATGGTGCTCAACGGGTAGGTGACCCTGCCGTCGCTGTGTGCACCCACGGTCAGTCCCTCGAACAATTTTGTCATCATCGACAGCGGATTGGCTTGCGCGTCAAAGAAATTCACCAGGTTGAACAGCGGCGGCGGCCTGCGCAGTGACGGCACCAATTCGACGACGCGCTCGAAGGGCACCCGCGCGAGGTCCGCCCCCGCGTCGAAGGACTCCTGCGCGCTTCGGGCGATGTCGTTGAAGGACAGCCCGGCGACGGGCACGGCGATCGGGATCTGGCCGGTGAACCAGCCCTGCGTCGTGAAGTCGTCCTGCGTGCTGCGCGTGTCCTTCGGGGTGATGCCGAAATAGGTTTCGGCGCTGGTCAATTCGTGACTCGCCAGGGCGAGGCACGCGAACATCCCCCCGACGAAACGGGCGCCCGCACCGACGCAGGCGGTCTCGAATCGATGGGTTTGTCCCTCATCCAGCAGTGTCAGGCCCCCTAAGTCGCCTTCATAGGGCACGGATTGATCGCCGAGGGGGAGCGGGAACGCCGGGAACGTCCCGTCGTTGCGTTCGGCGAAGTCGACCCAGGCGCGCACCTCCGCGGAGCCGGCGGTCAGCGCCGAGGTGTACTCACGCTGCCGGACGCAGTGGTCGGCGTAGCTGCCGGCCGGCGGAAGTTCGACCGGCGGGTTGCCCCCGGTGAGCTCCGCGTACATCGTCTGGAATTCCATGAGTCCCATTCCGACGAATTGGCCGTCGGCGTGCAGGTGGTCGATGCTGGCGTAGAAGGTGAAGCGGTCGGGGCGCTGAATCACCCCGAAGCCGAAGCAATCCCACTGCAGCGAGTCGGGGGTGGCCACGACATGGTCCTGCAGCTCGGCGCTGGTCAGGTCGCCGTGTTCGGTGAGCATCAGCTCGATGTCGACCGGGTCGGCGATGGTGTGCCGAACGATGTGGTCGGCGTCGAAGTACTCGAACCAGCTGCGGTAGGTGTCGTGGCGGCGCAGGTGCGCATTGATGACGTAGGTCATGGCGCGCAGGTCGCAGCGGCCCGACACCTCGACCGAAGCGATCAGCAACCGGGAGTGATCCAGGCCGCGGGCGGCCTGTTCGCGCAGGCTGCGAAGGTGCCGGGCCTGGACGTAGCTGGGGGGCACCGGGCTGACCGGCGCCGCGAGGGCCTTGGTGCGGGCAGACGGTGACGGGTGCCACGCGAACAATGCGCCGGGCGCGGGCGCCCATTCCTTGACCGTTGAGACTTCCAATGGCCCGATCCGCACCGCTGCCTCCCGTACGTAGCACCGACGGCGGTGCGTGGAGAAGGCAGTGACTGCTCACCCGGGGGATCCGCCAAACACCGGTGGTGCCGAGGTTCCCCGGTAGCGTAGCCCCCGCCGCCGTGCGCCGCTCGGAACGACGTGCCGCCCGGCCGGCGTCCCGAAGGTCAGGCCGTGCGCTCTTCGAGCGCCCGGCGCGCCGCGTTGTAGCCGGGCGTGAAGGTGATGCCCGGCCCCCCGTGGCAGCCGGCGCTGCCCAGGTACAGCCCTTCGATGGGGATCGGCTGACCGCGAAAGCCCTTGGGGCCGGGGCGGTTCGGCCCGATCTGATCCGAGCTCAGCAGTCCATGGCAGTAATCGCCTCCCGGGGCGCCGAACATCACGCCCATGTGCTTGGGGGTGAAGGTGGTGTGCCGGATGATGCTGCGCTCGAAGTTCGGCGCCAATCGGGTGATCTTGTCGATCACGCGCTGGCCCATCTCGACCTTCGCGTCGCCATAGTCGGCGCCACCCTCGATCGGGAACCACAGCGCGAACGCCGAGGCGGCGTGCTTGCCCTCGGGGGCCAGGTCCGGGTCGTTCTGCGTCGGAATCTGCAACACCACGGTGGGGTCGGCCGGCACGATTCCGCGGCGGCAGTCCTCCCACTGCTGCTGAACCTCCTCCGGCGTGCAGAACAGGCCGATGGATGCCTGCATCGCCGGGTCGTTGAGCGCCTCGTAGGGCGCGGCGAACTCCGGCGCCTCCTCCAGCGCGAAGTGCATCTGCAGGTAGCTGCCCCGATGGTCGGTCCGGGCAAATCGCTCCCGAATGTCGGCGGGCAGCAGGGCCGGGTCGATCAGGTCGTTGACGGTGACGTCGGGCGCGATGCCGGAGACGACGATCGGGGCGGTCAACTCCTCGCCGGCCTCGGTGCGCACCCCGCGCACCCGCCCGTCGGCGACCAGGATCTCGGTCACCTTGGAGCGCAGCCGGACTTCCCCGCCGTGGCTTTCCAGCAGCTCGCCCAGGTGCGAGGTGAGCGCCCCGATACCGCCGCGCAGTTTCTTCATCTGCATGGTGTCGCCGTCCGGGACACCCAAGCCGAAGGCGAGCGCGGCCGCGCTGCCCGGGGTGGCCGGCCCGCGATACAGGGTGTTGACGGCCAGCACGGTCATCGATCCGCGCAGCGCGCCGTGCTTTTCGCGGTCGGGAAGGTAACGGTCCAGCACGTCGGTGACCGAACCGAAGAGCATGTCGTCGATGGCGGAGCGCTCGAATTCGTTTGTGGCGCAGGCATACATCTCGTCGAAGGTCTTGGGCTCGGTTCCCGCCTCGAACCTGCCGAGCGCCCGCGTGGGGGCCTGTGCCCAGGCCATCAGCCCCGCCATCCCGTTGACGGCGTCCGCCCCGTGCACCTCGTTGAGGTGGGTGAACAACTTGATCGGGTCGCTGTACTGGATCAGCGGGTCGTCCCCGACGCCGCGCACCGCCACCGACATCACGTCGAGGTCGATCGTCGGCAGGGTGTCCAGGCCGAGCTCCTCGACGACCACCGTCGAGGTGGGGAACTGGACCGAGCCGGCGATCTCGAAGCGGTACCCGTCGAAGAGCTCCACCGTGGACGCCATGCCACCGGCGTACAGCTTGGAATCCAGGCACACCGTGCGCAATCCCGCCTTCTGCAGCAGCACTGCGGCCGCCAGGCCGTTGTGCCCGGCACCGATAACTATCGCGTCGTAATCAGACATGTCCTGACCTCCCGCACAGCAGGCTGGCATGCGGTCAAAGTTTTGTCAATTATGACGAAACTGTGGTGACCCAGGTACCGGAGATACCCTCCCTCAGCGATTCCAGCGCGACGTGCGACATCCGCGCCAGCTCTCCGAGCGACCGCTCCTCGCCAACCATCCAGGCCTCCATCGCACCGAACACCGCGGCGGCGATGCAGCGGGCCGTCACGGTGATGCGCAGCCGCGCATCGGGCTTGCGCGGGGCCGTGCAGCTACGCCGATCCAGTTGCGCCTCGATGGCGTCGGCGAGGTCGGCCTGGACGTCGCGAATGTGGCGATGGATGCGGTCCTGGTCGAGCTCCCCGCCTCGCATCGCGGCGATCTTCGCCACGGCCTCAACGTCATAGGGAAACGCGAAGATAGCCGACTGAACGGAATCGATGAGCGGTTCGTCAGCGGGTCTGGCGTCCAGCGCCGCGCGAAACCAGTTCAGCCCGGTGTAGTCGGCAAACAGCAGATCGTGCTTGGAGCTGAAGTGCCGATAGAAGGTGCGCAGGGAGACTCCGGCGTCGGCCGCGATCTGTTCGGCCGACGTGTCCTCGACCCCCTGCGCCAGGAAGCGCACCATGGCGGCCTGGCGCAACGCCTCACGAGTGCGTTCGCTGCGCGCCGTCTGTGCCGGCCTGACCATGCAAGTAAGTTACCCCAAACCGCCTTTTGTCAGTATTGACAAAACTTTGGGTGCCGGGTGAGACTGCGGCCATGGTCTCGCTTCTTGTGCATGCAGTTCTCGGGCTCACTGTCATCGGCTGGATCGTCGCCGCGAACTCGAAGGTCTTCGCCCGGCCGGCCGGGGGTCCGTTGTTCTCCCCGCTGGAGTGCGTCTACTACCTGGTCGGGATCGCGTCGGTCGCGCTGGGCTGGTACTTCAACATCACCTACGTCTCGCAGTATTCGCACGGGTCCACCAACCCGCTGTGGGGCGAGCACGGCAGCTGGGCCGAGTACATCAGGCTGATGTTCACCAACCCGGCCGCGTCCTCCGCCAGCCAGGACTACACGATCGCGAATGTGGTTCTGCTGCCGCTGTTTACGATCGTGGACGGCTATCGCCGTGGGTTCAAGCACCCTTGGCTGTACTTCGTCTCCAGCCTGTTCACCAGCTTTGCGTTCGCGTTCGCCTTCTACTTCGCCACCTTGGAGCGGCAGCGCCGGCACGAGCAGGCCCGCGAGACGGTGGACGCCTAGGTCCCCTCCGCCCAGCGGCGGGCCCACCGGTCCAGCGGATCGAGGGCCTCGCCCAGCGACAGGCCGGCCTCGCCGAGCTCGTAACACTGGTCGGCGCGCTGGACCACCAGGCCCGCGTCCGTCAGTTCGCCGAGCCGGTCATACAAAACGCTGGGGGACATGCCGTCGCAGCGCTCCCGCAAAGCCCGCGCTCCCAGCGGACCGTCGCGAAGCTCCCACAGGATCCGCAACGACCAGCGCCGCCCCAGGAGATCCAGGGCCGCCATCAGCGGGCGCCCGGTTGTCGACCCCCGCACCGGCCGCCCCGGCCGAGCCACCGATTGACGTTTCGGATTCCGTAACGTAGCTTTCTTGTCCATGGTTACGGAAATAGTAACGCCTCGCATCGGTGTCCTCGACCCGCCGTACGAGGACGCAGTGGCGGCACAACTTCAGAAGATGATGCCGCCGAACGTGCCGCCGATCGCCCTGTTTCGCACCCTGGTGCACAACATGCCCATGGCAGAGGCCATGACGCTCTGGGGCGGTTACGAACTCAGCCGCGCGTTGTCGCTGTCCCTTCGTGATCGTGAGATCGTGATCGACCGCACCTGCGCTCGCTGCGGCTGTGAGTACGAATGGGGCGTGCACGTCGCGTTTTTCGCAGAGAAGGCGCGCCTCGATCGCGAGCAGGTCCGCTCCTTGACCCAGGGCGGTGCCGACGATTCGTGCTGGACGGCCGAACGAGATCGCCTTCTCGTGCGGGCCGTGGACTCGCTCTGCGACCGTCGCGACATCGACGACGCCCTGTGGACGGCGCTGCGCGGCGAGTTCGACGAGTGCGAGATTCTCGACCTCACGATGCTGTGCGGGTGGTACCACGCGATCAGCTTCACCGCGCGTGCCGCCCGGGTGCCGCTCGAGCCGGGCAGCCCCACCTTCGCCGGCATCGGTGACTGATCAGTCCACGAGTGGCAGTCCGCGCTCAGGTCGGTTTGCTGGCGCGCCACCGTTGCCGCGGCCCCGACGGGTCGACCTGCACGTCCGCGAAGCCCGCCTTGAGCAGCCGCGCACCAAGATCCTTCGGCGCGATCGGGTTATAGGTGTCGGCGACGTGGAGCAGCCGGAAGGTCAGGGACGGGACGCCGTCGCTACCGGCGAAGGTCCCGCCCGGCTGCAGCACCCGGAAGGCTTCGGCGAAAAGCCGGTCCTGCAATTCGATGCCGGGAACGTGGTGCAGCATCGTGAAGCACACCACCGAGCTGAAGTGGTCGGCGGGAAGCCCGGTGGCGGTGCCGTCGCCGTGGATGATGCGGGCTCGGTCGCCGTAGCGGCGCTGCAAACGCTCGGCCATTGCGGCATCGACCTCGATGGCGGTGAGCGAATTCGCCCTATCCAGCAGGGCGAGCGTCGTCGCGCCGTATCCCGGGCCGATTTCCAAAGTGCGAGAGCCCAATTCGACGCCGTCCAACGCCCACGGCAGCAGCTGATCGGCCACCGCCTTCTCCCAGCCCACCGAGCTGCACCGCCGCCGGTGCAAGAGATTCATCGCCATGACGGCCACGCTAGGCGGCCGCACACACTGCGTGCTTCCGATATTCTGCCGTGTTATGTCGGAAATCGGCCACCACGGGCCCGCGACCTCGTCGCAGGCGCTGGCGCCGGGGACCCGCATCGAGCGGCACCGACACCCCCTGCACCAGATCGTCTACCCGTCCTCGGGCGCGGTCTCGGTCACCACCCCGGCGGGCACCTGGATCACGCCGGCGAATCGGGCGATCTGGATACCGGCGGGCTGCTGGCATGAACATACGTTCCACGGCCACACGCAATTTCACGGTGTGGCGCTGGACCCACGCCGCTACCGTCGTGGTCCCGCGGGGCCGGCGGTGCTGGCGGTCAACCCCTTGATGCGCGAACTCATCATCGCGTGTTCACGGGCCGCCGGAACCGACACCGACGAGCACCATCGAATGTTGGGGGTGCTGCATGACCAGGTGCAGGCGGCCGGTCCCGGTGAGCCACTGTGGATTCCGACACCGGTCGACGCCCGGCTCCGCGAGGCGTGCGCGTTGATCGCCGCCAACCTATCCGCGCCGTTGACGTTGCAACAGCTCGCCCGGCGGATCGGAATCAGCCAACGCACCCTGAGCCGCCTGTTCCGCGACGAGCTTTCGATGACCTTCCCGCAATGGCGCACCCAGCTCCGCCTGCAGCGCGCCCTGGTGTTGCTCGCCGAGCGCCGTGACGTCACATCGGTGGCATCCGAATGTGGTTGGGCCACAGCGAGTGCCTTCATCGACACCTACCGGCGGGCCTTCGGACACACGCCGGGCCGGGCGATCGCGAAGGCGCCCTAGCAAATGGTGCGACCCTCAGCACCCGTTAACCGGTGGGCTCGAGCAGCTCGGCGCCGACGAAAGGCACCAGCGCGTCGGGCACCCGCACGCTGCCGTCGGGCCGCTGGTGGTTCTCCAGGATCGCCACCAGCCACCGGGTGGTGCCCAGCGTGCCGTTGAGCGTGGCGGCGGTCTGCGGCTTGCCGTTGTCGTCGCGATAGCGCGTGGAAAGGCGGCGCGCCTGAAACGTGGTGCAGTTCGACGTCGACGTCAGTTCCCGGTAGGCGCCCTGCGTGGGAACCCATGCCTCGCAGTCGAATTTGCGAGCGGCCGACGACCCGAGATCACCCGCGGCGACGTCGATTACGCGATACGGCACCTCGATGCGGGCCAGCATCTCGCGCTGCCAGCCCAGCAGCCGCTGGTGTTCGGCCTCCGCGTCGCCCGGCATGCAGTAGACGAACCCCTCGACCTTGTCGAACTGGTGCACCCGGATGATGCCGCGGGTGTCCTTGCCATAGCTGCCGGCCTCACGGCGGAAACACGACGACCAGCCCGCGTACCGCAGGGGCCCACCGGACAGGTCCAGGATCTCGTCGGCGTGATAGCCGGCCAGCGGCACCTCGGAGGTGCCGACCAAATAGAGATCGTCGGCTTCGACCCGATAGATCTCGTCGGCGTGCGCGCCGAGGAATCCGGTTCCGGCCATCACCTCGGGGCGCACCAGCACCGGCGGGATCATCGGGATGAAGCCGTTCTCGACGGCCAGGCCCAGGGCCAGCTGCAGCAGCCCGAGCTGCAGCAGCGCGCCGCGCCCGGTCAGAAAGTAGAAGCGCGAGCCGGACACCTTCGCGCCGCGCTGCATGTCGATGAGGCCCAGCGACTCGCCAAGCTCCAGGTGGTCCTTCGGGTTCTCGAGCGCAGCCGGTTCGCCGACCAGGTCCAGGACCCGGTAGTCGTCTTCCCCGCCGGCGGGCACCCCCTCGATCACGACGTTGGAGATCGCCATGTGCGCCGCGGTGAACGCCGCCTCGGCCTCGGCCTGCTCGGTCTCGGCGGCCTTGACCTGCTCGGCCAATTCCTTGGCGCGCGCCAACCTGGCCGGCCGCTCCTCGGGGGACGCCGCGCCCACGCTCTTGCTGGCAGACTTCTGTTCCGCCCGCAGCGCATCGGCCGACGAGATCGCGGTCCGGCGGACGGCGTCGGCCGCCAGCAGGGCGTCGACCAGCGCCGGGTCCTCGCCGCGGTCGAGTTGGGAGCGGCGCACGGCGTCAGGGTCTTCCCGGAGCAATTTGAGGTCGATCACGGCCCTGAGACTACTTTTTCGGCTCCGGTCGGCTGGCAGAGCATCCCACCTATGATCACCCCAGGACTCACATCAGTAACGATTGTCACACCGCACAGGCGCTGCTGTCAGAATGGGAGCCGATGTCGCAAGCGCCCGAGACGGACCTCCCGGAAGCCCCGGAGGCCGACGCCCCTGCCGCCAGGCCGCAACGGTTCCCGGCGGGCTTCCGGTGGCCTCGCAGCCTGCAGGCCCAGGCCACCCGGCGCGCCCTGCTCTTGACCGCGCTGGGCGGCCTGCTGATCGCCGGGGTTGTCACCGCGCTGCCGGTCGGCGGCACCGGTCCCGGCCGATTGTCCGGCTATCTCGACGGCAACCCGGTGCCCACCACCGGGAACAAGAGCGACGCCGCCTTCAACAAGGCCGCGAGCGGTGATTGCCTGATGTGGCCGGACACCACCCCGGAGTCGGCGAAGATCGTCAGCTGCGCCGACGACCACAAGTTCGAAGTCGCCGAGTCCGTCGACATGCGGACGTTCCCCGGTTCCGAATACGGGCCCAACGCCGCTCCGCCGTCGCCCGCCCGGATCCAGCAGATCACCCAGGAGCAGTGCGAGTCCGCCGCCCGGAACTACCTGGGCCCCAAGTTCGATCCCAACAGCAAGTTCATCGTCAGCCTGCTGTGGCCCGGTGACCGGGCCTGGCGCCAGTCCGGCGAGCGCCGCATGCTGTGCGGCCTGCAACTGCCCGGCCCCAACAATCAGCAGCAGGCCTACAAGGGCAAGGTGGCCGAAGTCGACCAGTCCAAGGTCTGGCCGGCGGGCACCTGCCTGGGCATCGACCCGACCACCAATCAGCCGATCGACGCTCCGGTCGAGTGTGCGGCACCGCACGCGATGGAGGTGACCGGCACGGTCAACCTGGCCGAGAAGTTCCCCGGCGCGCTGCCGGCCGAGGCCGACCAGGACGGGTACATCAAGGACCTGTGCACCAAGATGACGGACGCCTATCTGGCGCCGGTCAAGTTGCGCACCACCACCCTGACGCTGATCTACCCCACCGTGCCGCTGGCCAGCTGGACGGCCGGCAGCCGGGAGGTCGCCTGCAGCATCGGCGCGACGTTGGGCAACGGCGGCTGGGCCACCCTGGTCAACAGCGCCAAGGGGCAGCTGCTGATCAACGGGCAGGCGCCGGTCCCGCCCCCCGACATTCCCGAAGAGCGGCTCACCCTCCCGCCGATACCGCTCCAGGTACCGGCTCAGGCCCCGCAAAGCCAGGCCAGCCCCACCCCGGAGATCCCGCCGAACAATCAGCACCTTCCGGGCCAGCAGCCGGTGGTGACGCCCCAGGCGCCCGAGACCAACTCGCCGGCCCCCCAGGCGCCACCACCCGCGGACGCCGGAGCGCCGCCGCAGGCCCCGCCGCCGCAGGCCCAGTCCGAGTACCCACCCGTCCCGGCGAACGAGAT
>NZ_LZJA01000277.1:0-3232 GCF_001666785.1 Mycobacterium sp. E3305
TCTCCGCCCACAACACCTACGCCGACGACGGCGCCATGATCGACAAGGGCGTCGCCTTCGCCTCCAGCCACCTCGACGCAGGCACCAGCGGCGCCTCGACCGTCTCGAGCGGTAGAGGTGGCTTCGGAAGCTGAGCGACGGGCGCGCGGCGGCACTGGCCGTCAACCACGTCGGGTTGACGGTCCCGGACATTCACGCCGCGATCGACTGGTACGGCGAGGTATTCGGGTTCCGCTGCATCATGGGCCCCAGGGTGCTCGAGGGTGCGGGCCACCCGGAGGCGGCCTCGGTGTTCGGCAGCCGGTTCCGCCGGGCTTGGCAGGCGCATCTGCTCACCGGCAACTCCGTCGGCATCGAGCTCTTCCAATTCGTCGACCCGCCGACGCGGGACCCGGGCCGGCCGCGGGAGCGGGAGGGGTGGTTCGACCGCGGTTTGTGGCATCTGTGCATCACGCACCCCGATGTCGCGGCCACGGTCGACCGGGTCGTCGAGCACGGTGGCACGCTGCTGGCGGCGCCGTACGAATTCGTGCCCGGGCGACCGTGGGTGCTGGCCTACGCCACCGACCCCTGGGGCACGGTGCTCGAGGTGATGAGCCACAGCTACGCCGAGGCGTTCGGCAACTGGCCGCAACCGGGGCAGCTGGTCCCGCCCACCCTGGTGCCCCGCCCGGATGGCGACGGCCCGGCCGGCGCCTGAATCGGTCGCGTCAGGGGCCGTCCGCGACGAAGCCTTTGTTGCGCATCAGCGCGTCCGCCAGGAAGCCGTCGTGCGGGATGCCGGGCGCCGCGTACCACGTCGGGTGCGGGCCGACGTAGACGTTGCCGACGGTCGGTTCGGCGAGCAGCTCGTCGACCAGCCGTTGGTCGCCGGTGATCGCGGTGACGACCAGCGACCGCCGCAAGGGTTCCAGGCCGGCGCCGGGCGACCACGGTGCGACCCAGACACAGGGGAAGGGCAGCTCGACGTTGAGCGTGTCCGGGACGGGTTCGGCCAGTAGGTGCACCGCCGGGCGCAGCGCGGCGTAGCCGTCGCCGAGGTCGGCCACCACCTGATCGGCGCCGAGCACCGGGGTCGACCCGGCGGCCCTCGCCGCCAGGAAGTCCGCCAGGGCCCGGGCTTGGTCGAGCCGCCGGGTGGGCAGGATCGCCCGTTCGTCGTCGGTGGGTAGCGGCTCGATCTCCGCCAGTCGCCGGGCGATCGTTTCGGCCAGCGGGGCGGGATCGCCCTCACACAGCACGGCGGTGGTGTTGACACAAGCCATGCCCCCGAGGTTGGCGATCGAGTCGACGATGACGTCGATGTGGTCGCGCCAATCCCGATCGGCCGTGATCAGGATCTTGGCGCGTCCCGGCCCGTTGACGATCACCGCCGGGTCGGCAGCGTACTTGTCCACCACGTCCTGACCCCCGTACACCATCGCCAGATCCGCCGAGGAGATGATCTCGTCGGCGCCGGCGTGATCGGTGGGTAGATATACGGCGTCCCCGTGACGGAAACCCGCCCGCCGCAGGGCATGCACCAGCCGGTGCGCGGTCAGCGGCTCGCGGCGCGACGGGCGCACCGCGACGCGATAGCCGAGCGCGAGCGCTTGCGGCCACAGGCCGTGCACGCCGGGACCGTTTCCGGCGGCGTGCACGGCGAACACCTGCCCGCGCCGCACCCAGACCGCGCCACCGCGACGGATGCCTTCGTCGTGCCAATCGAGCGCCGCCCCCACCGGCCGGGCCGGACGGACCGCGTCGAACGCGCCGCCGACGGCGTCGGCCACGCCCCGCGCCCCGGCGCGGGTGACCCCGATGGGCAGGCCCGAAATCCGGCTCGCCAGAACGACATACGCCTCGAAGTCGAGGCCGGCGATCACCCCGCCCGTGAAGACGTCGGCGGCGTCCGACAGCGCCGCCGCGCGACGGCCGGCCGGGAGCGGGGTCAGGTTGCGTTGGGCGGCCAGGGTGCGCGCGACATACAGCGGCGGCACGAGGCTCAGCTCGGCTACCGCGGCGCCGGCCGTCGTGGTGATGACCTCGCGACGGCGGGTCCGGTACTCCCCGTCGGGGCCGAGCGCGTCGATCGCCACCAAATCGGCTGCGACACCGGGCACTTCGGCGGGCATGCTCAGTACACCCCTTCGATGACGGCCTCGCCCTCGAAGGTGGAAACCGGCCGCACCGCACTGACGGAGTCGCTGAGATCGGCCGCAGGCCCGGGCATCCTGACCGCGAGGTCGCGCTCCAGGTTGTTCGGGATGAACATGCCCTTGCTGATGTGGTTCATCACCACCTGACCGGTCTCCCCGTACGGCACCGGCTCGCCCGTGTCGGGATCGACCACCCAGAACACCACGTACGGTGTCCGCGGGTCGAACACGAACGCGTCGCCGTCGACACGGGTAACCGCCTGGGAGAGCACCATCGTGCTGCCGAACGCCATCGTGATCGTCGTCGCCGGGAAGAGGTCGCGGAGCAGGTCGAGGGTGTCGGCGTCCACGTGCGCTCCGCTGAGCAACAGGTAGCGGATCTTGTCGTTCAGCAGATCCACCACCCGGTCGTCGCGGGCCATGGCCTCCAGCAGCGGCGGGGTGGTGTGCAGGTTCGCGACATTCTGCGTCCGCAGCACGAACAGGGCCTGCTCGACGACGTGGTCGACGTAGGCGTCCACCTCGGAGGCCGCGCCGCGCGCGGCGACCTTCTTGACCCAGCGCGGATCGATGTCGATGCCGTGAAAGACCGCACCGAGGCGCTCGGCGACCAGCCGCGAGAAATAACCCACCCCGTGCGGCCCGCTCGGCATCAGGCACAAGAAGCCCTGGCCCCGGCGGAACCCGCCGGTGGCGAAGTCCTCGGTCTGCCACCGAACCACCTGTGCGACCCAATCCGGAAGCTGCACGGTCCTTTTCGGCGCGCCCGTGGTTCCGCCGGACTCGAATATCTGCGGCACCGGCGGTGGCTGCCCGTAGCCGCGGGGGATGAGGTCCTCGACCGGGACCGTGCGCAGTTCGTTGACGAGGTTGGGGAACAGTCGCAGATCGGCGAACGTCTTGACGTCGGTCATCGGATCGAAGTCGAGCGTCGCAGCGGTCCGCAACCAGAATGCCGAACCGGTGTCCTCCCCGAAGTGCCAGGCCATCGCCGCGCGCAGGTAGGCCTCCGGGTCCTCGAGCGGTTCCGAACGCGGAACGTCCAGCAGCGAAAAATCGACATCGGCCATGTCAAGAGATCCTTGCCCATCCGC
>NZ_LZJA01000278.1:0-867 GCF_001666785.1 Mycobacterium sp. E3305
CAGCGTTCGCGCGGACCGAACAGGTCGGTCAGCCCCGCGGCCTCGTCGTCGGAGTAGGACCGCCGCAACGGCTCGATGCGGACCTGGCAGCGCAGGGCGATCGCGTGCACCGGGTCGTCGCCGGTGGTCACCGCGATGCGGGCGGTCAGCACCGGGCTGACGGTGTACGGCTCGGGCGCCACGTCGAGGACCGTGAAGTCGATGTCCATCATGGTGGTGTTTCAGAAGGTGTGTCGGAAGGTGTTTCCAGCGCGTGGGCTTGCAGGTGGGAGAAGAAGCCGTCGATGAACTCGCGCGCCTCCTGCCCGCCGTCGAACCCACGCCACAGGATCCGCAGTCGCCCGACGAATTCGTAACAGGCGTCGATGGGGACCAGATAGGTCTGCGGCGGACCGGTGTCGGGGACCCGCACCAACAACGCCTCCACGTCGTCGGCCAGCAGTCCCACCCGTGCGTCGGCGCCGCCGAGGGTGTCCCAAACATCAAGCGCGAGTTCGGATTCGCAGGCGCCGGCCGGCCCGGGGTAGAAGGCGACGGTGCGCCCGAGCGCGGAGTTGGTGAAGAAGAAGGCCACCCCCACAGGGATCTGCAATGCCTCCCACGCGCGTCGGTCCAGCGCGAAGTCCGGGAAGGACAGATACCGGTCGGGCACCGCGCGGTAGCGCAGTTCGGCCTGGGTGTCGGTGAACAGCAGATAGCAGGCCCGGCAGACACACATGAGCTGCCGGTCGGCCACGTTGACCACGTGCTGGTGCTCGTCGGCGATCGATTCCGAGCACATCTCGCACCGCTCGCCGGCCGGTTCGGGGGCCGGCCGGTTGCTGCGGATGCGGGTCAGGACGTCGTACGGGGTGGTCATGCCGGGGC
>NZ_LZJA01000279.1:0-10933 GCF_001666785.1 Mycobacterium sp. E3305
GCGGTGGCCGGGCGCACCGAGCAGGTGTGGGACGAGCGGCTGCCCGGCACCATCGGCGAGACGGTCGCCGACATCGAGGCGGCGGGCGGGCGCGCCGTCGCGGTCCGCGCCGACCTGACCGACCGGGACGACATCGCCCGGTTGGTCACCAGCGCACGAGAAGCATTGGGCCCCATCACGATTCTGGTCAACAATGCGGCCTTCACCGCTCCCGGACGCCCGCCGACGCCCGGCGCCGGACAGCGCGCCAAGTCCGTCAAGTCGGCGAGCGGCGCCGCCAAACCCGGGTGGCCCGGGTTCGTCAGCATCCCGCTTTCCGCGTACCGCAGGCATTTCGAGATCGCCGTCTTCGCCGCCTACGAACTGATGCAGCTGGTCTGCCCCGACATGATCGAAGCGGGTGGCGGGGCGATCATCAACATCACCTCGGTCGCGTCGAGGATCCCCGGCGACGGGCCTTATCCGGACCGCGGCGGCGGGGTGCTGCCGGGGTACGGCGGGTCCAAGGCGGCGCTCGAGCACCTGACCCAGTGCGCGGCTTACGATCTGGCCGATCACCACATCGCGGTCAACGCCCTGTCGCCGTCGAAACCGATCCTCACTCCCGGGCTGGCCTACTACGCCCGCGACTTCGATGAGACCGCCGCGGCGGACGAATTCGCCCGGGCGGCAGTTGAATTGGCGTTGGTCGATCCGGAGAAGGTCACGGGGCGCACCATCGGCCATCTGCAGGTGCTCGACGGCAGCTTCCGGCCTTTCCAGCTCGACTAGGCGGGCTTGGTCGCCGTGACGGCGTTGATGATCACGGCGTGCAGGCGCTGCCATTTCGGGGACCGGAATCCGGCCTGCAGCAGCAGGCGTTCGGCGCGGCGCCGGGTCCGGGCCTTGCCGCGACGGCCGATGGCGAGGGTCGGCAGCAGCCACAGCGAGAACTGGTCGACGAGCACCAGGCGCCCGCCGGGCCGCAGCACCCGCGCGCACTCCGTCAGCCCGGCCAGCTGGTCGGACCAGTGATCGAATGACGTGGTGCTGACGACCAGATCGAAGACGCGGTCGGCATAGTTGATCTCTTCGGCCACCCCGCGGTTGAAGCTCAACCGCGGGTCGCGGGCGAGAGTCCTTGCGACGGCGACCATCTGCGGGGCGGCGTCGATCCCGCTGAGGTGTTTGGCGTTCGGGTAGCGGCGGGCCAGCAGTCGCAACAGGTAGCCCGTTCCGCATCCGACGTCGAGCACGTACTCCGGAGCGGTGACGGTCGCGACGGCCAGGTGCGCGGTGCGATCGGCGATTTCGTGGTGCAGCCGGCCGCGCCAGCCACGGTCGTAGCCGGCGGCGCGTTCGTCGAACGCTGCGACATCGCGATGCGGCGGCACCCGCTGAGTGTCTCACCGGGGGTCCCGCTTGGCGAGCAGCTCAGTCGCCCGACTCGGGTCCCTCCGGTGGGTCGGGGTCGCCGCGCAAGAGCTCGTCCGGATGGTGAGCGTGGTTCACCTCTGGTGGCCCGTTGCCCTCCGTCCAGCCGAGCCGCCCGTCGTCGGTGACCTCGGTGCGCCATTCGTCCCGGCTCGCCGCGGCGTGGTGGCAACCGCAGGCGAAGAACAATTTGTCCGCGTCGGTTTGGCCGCCGTCCGCCCAGTCCGGGCAGTGGTGTACTTCGCAGCGGTAGCCGGGTTCGAGGCAGTCGGGCCGCGTGCAACCGCGGTCGCGGGCGTAGCAGACGAGCCTCTGGTCGGCGGTGGCGAGGCGTTTCTGGCGGCCCAGGTAGAGCGGCCGGCTGGTGTGCTGGTCGAACACCGCCAGATAGTGAATCCCCTTGGCTGCCATCCGGATCAGGTCTGGCATCGGCAGTCTCGAATCGCCGCCCGTTCGGGCCGGCCCGGGCATCGGAACCGACGAGTCGACGACCGCGTGTGCGGCGCGGTCGAGTTCGGCCAACGTGGTCGTGACGACCACCGTGACCGGGTGGCCGCGGTGCGTCCCGAGCTCGCCGGAGGCGACGGCGGTTTCGAGGCCCCATTTGAACGCGTCATGGCAGCGTTGCGCCGGTGTGCGCCGATCGCGCACATCCGGGTCGTTGGCGGCCGAGTCCGGTTGGTGGCGTCCGGGCCGCACGGCCCCTTCGACGGCTTCGAAATAGGCGCGGGCCTCGGGGTCGAGCAGCCCGGACAGCCGCGACATGCCGTCGGGCCCCTGCGGGCCCAGGTGCAATCGGCGGCGGCGGGCCCGATCCTCGTCGTTGAAGAGGCCGTCGGGATTGAGGTGGTCGGCGATCCGCCGGCCGAGCTTGGCGACGATCCCGGCGTCGAGTTTGGTCGCATGCCGCACCAGCGTGTGCTCGGCGTCCGCCACATCCAGGGGCGACACGCGCGCGGGGAGCACGTCCACGGCCGCGCAGATCGCGCGAATGTGGTCCTCGCCGACCGCACCCGCCGCCACCGCGGCCGCCAGTTCCGGGAGCTCCGGGGGCACGGGCGGCCCGGTCAGCGAGCGCCGCGGGCGGATTCGGGCCCCGAGCCGGAACCGGCGGGTGATCTCGTTGGGCGTGATGCGCAGCCGCGCCCACAGCTTGTCGCGGACCGCCGGCACGAACCCGCCACCGTCGGGCGGGTCGGCGATTTCGGCGAAGAACCGGTACATCAGCCCCCGGTTGGTGCGCTCCTGGGTCTCCAGCCGTTCGGCCACCTCGAGCCGGAATTCGTTGCCGACGACATCCGAGGACACCACCCGCAGCGCGTCGTGGGCGGCGTCGATCGCGTCGAGAGCGGCGCCAATTCGCTCCCGTGCCTGTTCGGCGCCCATCCGAAGACTCATCCCCCCACGCTATCGAACATGTATTCGAATGATCGCCGCCTAACCGAGATCTGTGGATGGATCACGGACTGTGGATAACCCCCGCTCTGACGTGCCAGGATGAGGCAAAGCCAACCGGTCGAGTGGTGTGCCAATGCCTGGTGTGGACAAGGCCACGGGGCGGGTCGTCGCCCTGATCGTGCTGCTGCTCGTCGTCTCGGCCGCTCTGCGCGGGTATCTGCCGGCCGCCCACCACGGGCCGCGCGGCGAAGCCGCCGGCGGAGGTGCGGCGCTGATATTCGTGGTGGCGATCCTCGGGGGCGCGCTCACGCTGGTGGCGATCGCGGTCATCGCGCGGCTGCGGGACCCGCGCGCGGCGGCCCCGCAGGCCGGCCAGCTGTCCGAGATGCTCGGCACCGGCAGGGGCAGGCCGAGCTGGCGCGTCTTGCTCATCGGGCTGGCCGTGATCGTCGCCTGGCTGTTGATCGTGCTGGCCGGGTCCCGCCTGTTGTCCTCCCACGGCGCCGGCCAGGCGCCACCCCCGCCGGCGACCGGCGCCCCGTCGGCCGAACAGCCCAACGCGCAGGAGCCGCGGCGGCCACATCCACCGAACGGGGACATGTTCGGCATCCTGCTCGCCGCGACCGTTCCGATGATGTTGATCATCGCCACCGGAACGGTCGTCATGTCGCGGCGCCGGGGGCGCGCGGTGACACCGGTCACCGTCGCCGATGACTTCGTGGGATCGCCGGCGCCGCCGACCCGCTCGGAATCGCTGGCGCGCGCGGCCGAACGCGGGCTGGCCGAGATGGCCGATCTCAGCCGCGAGCCGCGCGAGGCGATCATCGCCTGTTATGCGGCGATGGAGCGCGAGCTCGCCAATGTGCCCGGCGCCGCCCCGCAGGACTTCGACACCCCGACCGAGGTGTTGGCCCGGGCGGTCGAGCATCATGCACTGCACGCCGACAACGCCGTCCAACTGGTGAGCCTGTTCGCCGAGGCGCGCTTCAGCCCGCACGTCATGAACGAGGGCCACCGCGACGTGGCGGTGCGCGTTCTCCAGTTGGTCCTCGACGAACTGAGATCCCGGAGTCCAGCATGAAAAAGACTCTGGCCCTTGGCATCTGCCTGATCGTCGGGATCGAGCTGCTCGCGCTCATGCTTCAGGATCGACGGTTGGTGTTGGCCGCCTCCGGTGGTGCCCTCGCCCTGGTGTTGCTTACAGTCCGTCGCGTGCTGGGCCGCGGCATGCATAACGAGGGCGAAGCGGAGTCCGACGACCTCGGCGATTCGTTGCGCCGCTGGCTGGCCAACACCGAGACGACGATCCGTTGGTCGGAGTCCACCCGGGTCGACTGGGATAGGCACCTGCGTCCCATGCTCGCGCGCCGATACGAATTGGCAACGGGCGAAAGGCGATCCAAAGACCCCGCGGCGTATCAGGCGAGCGGTCAGATGCTCTTCGGGAGCGAACTGTGGGAATGGGTTAATCCGAACAACGTCGCACCGACCGGCGACCGGCGACCCGGTCCCGGCCGTGGGGCGCTGGAAGAGATTCTGCGAAAGTTGGAACAGGTATGACGCTGCCGGCGGCAACAACCACAGCGCACTGCGAGGCGGTGCTCGACGAGATCGAGCGTGTGGTGGTGGGTAAGCGTTCCGCGCTCACGCTCATCCTCACCGCGGTGCTCGCGCGGGGCCACGTCCTGATCGAGGACCTGCCCGGCCTGGGCAAGACGCTGATCGCCAGGTCGTTCGCCGCCGCGCTGGGTCTGCAGTTCACCCGCGTGCAGTTCACGCCGGACCTGCTGCCGGCGGACCTGCTGGGCTCGACCATTTACGACATGCAATCGGGCCGTTTCGCCTTCCGGCCCGGACCCATCTTCACCAACCTGTTGCTCGCCGACGAGATCAACCGCACGCCGCCCAAGACGCAGGCGGCGCTGCTGGAAGCGATGGCCGAAGGCCAGGTGAGCATCGACGGCGAAACACACCAGCTGCCAAAGCCATTCATCGTCCTCGCGACCGACAACCCGATCGAGTACGAGGGCACCTATCCGCTGCCCGAAGCGCAGCTCGACCGGTTCGCGATCCGCCTGGAACTGCGTTACCTCTCCGAGCGCGACGAGACCGCGATGCTGCGCCGCCGCCTCGATCGCGGGTCGAACGAGCCGACCGTCAACCAGGTCGTGGACGCGCACGACCTGCTCGCGATGCGGGAATCGGTCGAGCAGGTGACGGTGCACGAAGACGTGCTGCACTACGTTGTCTCGCTGGCCAACGCCACCCGGCATCATCCCCAGGTGGCGGTGGGCGCCAGCCCGCGTGCCGAACTCGACTTGGTCCAACTCGCCCGCGCCCGTGCGCTTTTGCTCGGCCGCGACTATGTCATCCCCGAGGACGTCAAGGCGCTCGCCGTCCCGGCCGTCGCGCACCGAATCACCCTGCGCCCGGAGATGTGGGTGCGAAAGATTCAGGGCGCCGACGTCGTCGGTGAGTTGCTGCGCCGTCTGCCGGTGCCGCGTACCGGCGGCCAGGGTGGCTCCGGATGAGTGCGGCGTGACCGGCCGCGAGGTCGAGTTCCGCTGGCGCGCATCGCCATTGACGCGCGCCATCGCGACCTGCGCGGGGTTGGCGCTGGCGGCTGCGGTGATCGGCGCGCGGTGGCAGCTGATCGCGTTCGCCGCGCCGCTGCTCGGGGTGCTGTGCTCGATCAGCTGGCAACGACCCGTACCGACGGTCCGCGTGCACGGCAACCCGGATTCGCAGCGGTGCTTCGAAGACGACCGGGCGCGGTTGCGCATTTGGGCGACGGAGGAGGGCCACGCTTTGGGAACCTCCGCGGTCGAGGTGACGGTGCCACCCGTCGAGGGCATGCAGCTCGACGTTCTCGATGCCGACTTCAGGGAAGCCAAAACGGTTGCGGCCGCGGCGCAACGCTGGGGCCGCTACTCCATCCGGGCCCGGGTCGACGCGGTCGCCCGGGGCGGGCTGCTGTCCGGCACGGCCCTGGTCGACGCCGCGGAAGTCATCGTGTTTCCGCTGACGCCGCCCCAGTCGACGCCCATCCCGCAGACCGAGCTGCTCGACCGCCTCGGTGCCCACCTCACCCGGCACGTCGGCCCGGGGGTCGAATATGCCGACATCCGCCCCTACGTGCCGGGAGACCAACTGCGCGCGGTGAACTGGCCGGTGAGCGCGCGCCGCGGCCAGCTGCATGTCACGCAGCGCCTGACCGACCGCGCCGCCGACGTGGTGGTGCTGATCGACACGTATCGGCAACCGGCGGGCCCGGCGACCGCCGCCACCGAGCGCGTCGTGCGCGGCGCCGCGCAAGTGGTGCAGACCGCCCTGCGGCACGGTGATCGCGCCGGGATCGTCGCCCTGGGCGGCAACCACCCGCGGTGGCTGGGCGCCGACATCGGGCAGCGCCAGTTCTATCGGGTCCTCGACACGGTGCTCGGCGCCGGCGACAGATTCGAAAACACCACGGGCACTTTGGCGCCCCGCGCGGCCGTCCCCGCCGGCGCGATCGTCATCGCCTTCTCGACGTTGCTGGATACCGAATTCGCGCTCGCGCTGATCGATCTGCGCAGGCGCGGCCACGTCGTCATCGCCGTCGACATCCTCGACAGCACTCCTTTCGAGGGCGAGCAGGATCCGCTGGTGAATCGGATGTGGGCGCTGCAGCGTTCCGCCATGTACCGCGACATGGCCACCGTCGGCGTCGACATCGTGTTGTGGCATCAGGACGGCGGATTGGAGCAATCCATGGGTGTGCTCCCGGACCGCCGCCGGCGGGTGCGGGGACGGCTCCGTGCCTAGCGGCGAGGCGGGCACGGTGCCGCGCCTGTGGGCCCCGGTGTTCTCCGTCGCGTTCGGTCTGCTGATGGTGGGTCTGGCCGCCGACGGCTCGCACGGGCCGGCGGTTGCCGCGTGGGTGGCGGCCCTGATCGCGGTGGCCGGGGGAGCGGTATATCGCCCTGCCACAACGCTCGCCGTGTTGCTGGTGGTGGCCACCATCGCGCTGTCCGACCCGCCGCTGGTGTTCGTCGCGCTGTCCGGGCTGTGCGCCGCCGCGTATCTCGTGTGCCGCCACGCGGCCGGCGCGTCGGCCGGGGCGGTGCTGGGCAGCTGGCCGACCGTGGTTGGCGCGGTGGGTTTTACGTTCGCCGGGTTGGTCGCGACGGCATTCCCCCTGCAATTGCCGTGGTTGCCATTGGCCGCACCGCTGGCGGCGCTGGCGGTCTACGTGCTGGCCGTGCGCCCGTTCCTGAGCTGAACTCAGTGCAGCAGTTGGGCGGCCCGATCGGCCAGGTCGAGCAGCGGCTGCGGGAAGATGCCCAACGCCACGGTGACCGCGGCGCACACCGCGATCGCCGCCTTGCTCAGAATGCCCGGCGCCACCACGTGCGGGGTGTCGTCGGTCGCCTCGGTGAAGAACATCGACACGATCACCCGCACGTAGAAGTAGGCGGCGATGCCGCTGGCGACGACACCGACGATCACCAGCGGCGCCGCGCCACCCTGGGCTGCGGCCTTGAACACGGCGAGCTTGCTGACGAAGCCGCTCGTCAGCGGGATGCCGGCGAAGGCCAGCAGGAACATCGAAAACATCACGCCCACAATGGGTGAGCGCTGGCCGAGCCCGGCCCAGTGCGCCAGGGTGGCGTCCTCGACGCCGTCGGCGTCGCGGATCAGGCCGACGATGGCGAACGCGCCGACGGTGGAAAAGCTGTAGGCCAGGAGGTAGAACAGTGTGGACGAGAGGCCCGCCTGGTTGTCGGCGATGACGCCGGTGAGGATGAACCCGACGTGGGCGACCGACGAATAGGCCAGCATGCGCTTGACGTCGGTCTGGTTCACCGCCGTGATGGTGCCCACCGCCATGGTGAGGATCGAGATGGTCCACAGCACCGGCCGCCACTGATCGTGCAGCGGCGGCAGCGCGACATAGACCACCCGCAGCAGCGCGCCGAAGGCCGAGACCTTGGTAGCCGCCGCCATGAACCCGGTGATGGGGGTCGGCGCGCCCTGGTAGACGTCCGGAATCCACGAATGGAATGGCACCGCACCCACTTTGAACAGCAGGCCGACCGCCAGCAGCGCAACGCCCACGAGCGCCATCGAGGTGTCTCCGTGCGCCGCCAGCGCGTCCCGGATGCCGGTCAGCAGCAGCGTGCCGGTCGCGCCGTAGAGCAGCGCCACGCCGTAGAGGAAGAACGCCGAGGAGAACGCGCCCAGCAGGAAGTACTTCATCGCCGCCTCTTGCGACAGCAGGCGCCGATGCCGGGCCAGGCCGCACATGAGGTAAAGGGGCAGCGAAAGCACTTCCAGGGCAACAAACATCGTCAACAGGTCGTTGGACGCCGGGAACACCATCATGCCGCCGACGGACAGCATCAACAGCGGGAACAGCTCCGTCTGCGCGGCCCCGGCCCGCTCCGCGTCCCGCTCGGCGTCGCTGCCGGGAATCGCGGAGGCCTGCGGGGTGAACGAGTCGAGGCCGGCCGGGCGGGCGACTCCCACACCCGCGGCAACCTTGCTCTCCGCCTTGGCTTGCGTGCGTTCGGCGATGAAGATCACCGCCAGCACCGCGACCAGCAGCACCGTGCCCTGCAGGTAGAGGGTGGTTCGGTCGACGGCCATGGCGCCCAGCACCGTCGCGCGGCCGGAGGCCGGGATCGACTCGGCCACCTCCACGGTCGCGAGGAATGCCGCGACCAGGCCGGCCAGGGCCAGGGTCACCTGTGCGCCATAACGGATCCGCCTGGGCAGGAACGCTTCCGCGAGGACTCCCACCACCGCGACGCCGAACACGATCAGTGTCGGGCACAGCAGGAAGTACTCGATGCTCGGGGTGGGGAGGGTCATCATCGCGGTCCTTCGGCTGTCCGGGGTGCGCGGTTGACGGCCGGCACGCTCGGCGCGGGGTCGTGCTGGCCGATCGTGGTCATGGTGCTCTCGACGGCGGGGTTGATGATGTCGAGCACCGGCTTCGGGTAGACCCCGAGCACGAACAGCAGCGCGATCAACGGTGCAACCACGACCAATTCGCGCGCCCGCAGGTCGACGATCTTCTCGTTGCCAGTGGCCACCGGCCCCGTCATCATGCGCTGGTAGAGCCACAGCATGTAGATGGCGGAGAGCACCAGCGCGGTGACACCGAACGCGGCGGCCAGCCAGTACCGGTTGAATGTGCCCAACAGCACCAGGAATTCACTGATGAACGGTGCCAGGCCGGGCAGCGACAGGGTGGCCATGGCCGAGACGAGGAACGTGCCCGCCAGGACGGGCGCCACCTTCTGCACCCCGCCGTAATCGGCGATCTTGCGGCTGCCGTGCCGGGATATCAGGAATCCCGCGATCAGGAACACCGCCGCCGTGGACAGGCCGTGGTTGAGCATGTACAGCGTCGACCCGCTCTGCCCCTGGCTCGTCATCACGAAGATGCCCAGGATGATGAACCCGAAGTGGGAGATCGAGGTGTAGGCGATCAGGCGCATGACGTCCGTCTGCCCGATGGCCACGATCGCCCCGTAGATGACGCCGATGGCAGCCAGCACGATGATGAGGGGGCGGAAATACGTTGAGGCGCCCGGGAACAGCTGCAGGCAGTAACGCAGCATGCCGAAGGTGCCGACCTTGTCCATCACGGCCATCATCAGCACCGCGGTCGCGGGGGTGGCCTCGACCGCGGCATCCGGCAGCCAGCGGTGGAAGGGCCACAGCGGCGCCTTGATGGCGAACGCGAACATGAAGCCCAGGAACAGCGCCTTGAACACCGCGGAGTCGGCGCCGTAGCGACCGGAGGCGACGCCGGCCACGATCTCGCGGAAGTCGAAGGTGCCCGAACCGTGCTGCGCGGTCACCACGTACAGCCCGATCACCGCGGCCAGCATGATCAGCCCGCCGAACAGGTTGTACAGCAAGAACTTCACCGCCGCGCGTGACCTGCCCGGACCGCTCCCGAAGCCTCCGATCAGGAAGTACATCGGGATGAGCATGGCCTCGAAGAACACGTAGAACAGCAGCACGTCGAGGGCGACCACGGAGATCAGCACCATCGACTCGATGGCCAGCGTCAGAGCGACGTAGGCGTGCACGCCGCGGGGGCTGCGCCCGCCGCTTCGTGACGGGTCGTCACCGTCCCCGTCGTTCCAGCCGGCCACCTGCAACACCGGGATCAGCACCGCGGTGAGCAGCACCAGCACCACGGCGATGCCGTCCACGCCCAGGGAATAGGTGGCACCGAATGCCGGGATCCAGGAATGGCTTTCGACGAATTGGTACGTGCTGCCACCGGACTTGAAGCCCAGGGTGACGACGATCGCGACGGCCAGCGTCAGGACGCCGAAGACCAGGCCCGTCCACTTGGCGAGTCGGCGCAGCCCCGGCGGCAGGAGGATGACGAGCACCGAGCCGGCCAGCGGCACCAGCCACAGGACGCTCAGCCACGGAAGGTTGTTCACCACAGTTTCACCGCCAGGATCAGCGCGATCACCAGGACCGCGCCCGTCAGCATCGACAATGCGTAGTTGCGGGCGAAGCCGGTTTGCAGCCCCCGCAGGCGATTCGAAGTCCGGCCCACCAGCGCGGCCAGTGCGTTCACCGAGCCGTCGACGCCCGCGTTGTCGACGTCGACGAGCGCCTGGGTCAGTTCGGCTCCGGGGCGCATGAACACCTCCTCGTTGAAGGCGTCGCCGTAGAAGTCCCTGCGCGCGGCCGTCGTGACCGGCGACACGGAAAGCGGGGCCACCCGGGGGATTTCCGCTTTGGCGTACAACCGGTAGGCCACCGCGATCCCGATGGCGACGACGCCCAGCGCCAGGGCGGTGTTGACCCACACCGGGAAGGCGTGGGTGACCTCTTCGTGTTTCCCGACGACCGGCTCGAGCCAGCGCGCCAAGGTGCCCCGCCACGCCAGCAGCCCACCCGAGAACACCGAGCCGACGGCGAGCAGAATCATCGGCCAGGTCATCAGGGCGGGGGCCTCGTGGGGATGAATGCCTGGGCCCCAACGCTTTTTGCCGAAGAAGGTCATCAGCATCACGCGCGTCATGTAGAACGCGGTGACGCCCGCGCCCAGCAGCGCGGCCCCGCCCAGCACGTAACCGCGCGCGTCGCCGGCGCCCAGCGCGGC
>NZ_LZJA01000280.1:0-14397 GCF_001666785.1 Mycobacterium sp. E3305
TGCACTTTTCCTACACCCACCCAGGCATGTCCTGGACCGACGCTTTCTACTTCACCAACGAGACCATCACCACGACCGGATACGGCGACTTCAGCTTCGCCAAACAGCCGACCTGGCTGCGCCTGTACGCCGCCGTGCTGATGTTGGCCGGCGTCACCACCACCGCATTGCTGGTCGCCTTCATCGCCGATGTGCTGCTGTCGCGCCGATTCCTCACGTTGTCCGCCCGCCCGCGGGCGCGACACCTGCGCAACCACATCATCGTGGTGGGGTTGAGCGCGCTGGGGGTCCGGGTCGTGACCGACCTGACCGACGCGGGCTACGACGTGGCGGTGATCGAGCGCGACCCGAACAACCCCTTCCTGTCGACGACGGCCGACCTCGACGTGCCGGTTATCTTCGGGGACGCGACATTGCGCCAGACGATGGAAGCCGCCCGGGTGGACACCGCTCGGGCGGTGGCGGTGCTGACCCGAGACGACATGGTCAACATCGAGACGGGAATCGTGGTCCGCGAGATGTTGGGTTCCGAACCGGCACCCGTCGGCAACCGGTGGAGCAAGGTTCCGCTCGTGTTGAGGGTGTACGACCACGACCTGGGCTCGGCGGTCGCGCAGCGGTTCGGATTCGAAAACGTCCGTTCCACAGTCGAACTGGCCGCGCCCTGGTTCATCGGCGCGGCAATGGGCCTGCAGGTGCTCGGGACGTTCTCGGTGGGGAACCGGTCCTTTCTGATCGGCGGGATGTATGTGCAGGCCGGTAGCGAACTCGACGGTCTGCAGATGTTCGAGGTGTCTACGCAAACGCGGGTGATCGCGGTCACCCGCGACGACGCCCCGGTTCGGCTGCACCCGCGCCGCGATTCCCGGCTAAGCGCCGGTGACACCGTCTACCTGGTCGGTCCGTACCGGGAGCTCATCGCCACCCTCCGCAAGGGGCAGCCCGCGCCCCAGCCGATCACGGATGACCAACAGGCTGATCGTGATTGCGGTTGCGACGAACCAGCAGCGGTTTCGAATGAAGACAACGTTCGCCGCCTGGAACCGATCAGAGGAGCGCGCGGTATAGCCAGCCATTGACCACAGCACAACGTTCGTCGACCCGCGGGCCGCAAGCCCGGGTCGCGACCGCGCGGCGCAGGGCCGCCGCGCATCAACAGCAAATCATGCAGGGGGAAAGGCTTTGTCGTCCACAATTCGCACGATCGGCATCGGTGCAGGCATCCTCCGGTCGGCTGAATAGGCACCCGTAATGGATTTTGCGACGCTACCGCCCGAAGTCAACTCGGGCCTGATGTATGCCGGTCCGGGGTCGGGGCCGATGCTTGCCGCCGCCGCGGCATGGGAAGCGGTTGCGGCGGAATTGCATTCGACGGCCAGCTCGTATGAATCGGTGGTTTCCGGTCTTACCGCCGGACCGTGGCTGGGGCCGTCATCGGTGATGATGGCCGCCGCCGCCAACTCCTACGTGGCGTGGTTGAGCGGCACCGCCGCGCAGGCGGAGCAGACCGCTGCGCAAGCCACTTCGGCCGCCGCCGCCTACGAGGCCGCGTTCGCGGCGACGGTGCCGCCGCCGGAGGTCGCGGCCAACCGCAGCCTGCTCGCGGCGCTGGTCGCCACGAATCTGTTGGGGCAGAACACCCCCGCGATCGCCGCCACCGAAGCCCAATACGGCGAGATGTGGGCGCAAGATGCGGTGGCAATGTACGGCTACGCGGGGTCAGCGGCGGCGGCCACCCAGCTGACGCCATTCACCCCGCCCCAGCAGAACACCGACCCCGTCGGATCGGCTACGCAGGCAAGCGCGCTGAGCCAGGCCGCCGAGCTGCCCGCCGGGTCGGCGGCCTCGACGACCGGGGCGGCGGGCGGCGCGGCGTCCGCGCTGGGGGTGAACACACCGTTGGACCTGATCAACGTCGGCGCCGACGCGATCGCCTACGGTGTCGACGCCCCGCTGGCCCCACTGGGAGCGGTGTCGATGCCCATCGACCTCGTCGGCGCGGAAACCGGTCTGCACACGGACGACATCGTCAGCGACTGGGATGCGAACGGCGCGCCCCTGTCGATAGTCAGGTCAGTGACGCCGCCAGACGCGGTGACCACGCCGAATGTGTTGTCGCGCACGGTGTCCGCCGGTCTCGGCGAGTCCGACTCAATCGGCCGCCTTTCCGTTCCACCCACCTGGGCGGCGGCGACCCCGGCGGTACGCCCGATCGCGTTGGCGCTCCCGGCCGCGCCCGCCGCTGCTGCCGTCGCGGCGCCGAGCCTCGAGAGCACGTTCGGCGAGATCGCCCTGGCCGGCACGGCCGGACGCGCCATCCGCGAGGCGTTCGCGGGTAACCGTGTCCGCGTGCCGTTCGCCGCGGAACCGGTCGGCCGCCAGTCCACTGGCGCGGAAAAGGCGGAAGAAGGGCCCGCGGAGGACGAGCCGCGCACCGTGGTGACGGGGATCGCCGCCGAGATCCGCGAGTTCGCCAGGCTGCGCGACGAGGGGTTGATCTCCGACGAGGAATACATCGAGCAGAGAAATCGTCTGCTGGGGCGCTGAACCGTTAGAAGTTCAGCCCGGAGAACATGATCCGGTTCGGGTCGTACCTCTGCCGCACGGTCGTCAGCCGGGACAGGTTCGAGCCGAAGTAACGCGCCGGGGCGGCGTTGGCCTCCAGGTAATTGACGTATCCCCCGACCGAGATCTGTTGCACCGCTTGGTGTGCGGAGGTCAGCCAGGTGTTCGCGGCGGCGACCTGGCTGCCCGTGGGTTCGACGTACCACTGCAGAACCGCCGACTGATTGCGCCACGGGAACGCGGTGTCGCCCGGGGCCACGTCGGCGACGGCACCACCGAGGGGGTCGACGAGGACCGACGCCTGTCCGGCGCCGGCGGGCCACTGCCCGATCGCGGTGGCAATCGCGTGCGCCGCAGCGGAATCCACCGGGCCGATGACGTCCGACCCGGCCACGAACGAGCGCGCCGGAGGGTTGGAACTGCCGCCGGCCAGGAACATCACCAGATCCGTGCGGTTCATCGTCTTGTTCGACACGGCGGTCGGCGCCACCCCCACCGCGGACTTGATCGCGTCGGCCACGCCCGAGCCCGCTCCCGCGGGACAGGTCGCCAGCACGTGGCAGTTCGGGGCGGAGCCGATCATTAGATCCACGATGCCCCAGGTGTTTCGGTCCGCGCCGTTGAGCCAGGACTGCCACCCGACCAGCACCTGCGTCGCCGACGCGGGCGGGAAGTCGAGCCGCACGACATCGCTGTCCGAGGTGGCGAAGGTGGAGAACGTCATCGACGTCGTCACGCCGAAATTGCCGCCGCCGCCGCCCCGGAGCGCCCAGAACAGATCCGGGTTGTCGTTGGCGGAAGCCGTTACCACGTCCCCGCTGGGCAACACCACCGTGGCGGACTGCAGCGCGTCACAGGTCAGGCCCGCGTGCCGGGTGTCGGGCCCGATGCCGCCACCGAGAGCGAGCCCCGCGACGCCGACGGTGGGGCAGGTGCCGCTGGGGATCGCGCGCCCGGCACCGGTCAACGCCTGGTGGATGGCGTACAGGGTGGTCGCGGGGGTCACGGTGAGGTTGTTGCCGTCGAAGTTGGCGCCACCGGGAAGTCCACGCAGGTCGAGCACCATCGTGCCGTTCGCGGCGGACGCACCGACGTAGGAATGTCCGCCGCCGCGGGGCGCGATCTTGAGGTTGTTGGCTGTCGCGAACGCGATCGCCTTCTGCACATCCGCCTGTGACGAAACCGTCACCACCGCAGCGGGAGAGGAACTGTCGTAAAACGAGTTGAAAACCTTTTTGCTGGTTGAGAATTGGGCACTGTTGGCGGGCAGCACGACGCTGCCGCCGATGGAGGACGCCAGGCCGCCCCAACCCGGGGGGTCGGCGGCCGCGCGCGAGGTGCCGAAAACGGCGCCGGTGGCCAACATTCCGACGGCGCTGCGTAGAAACGCCTGGCGCGAGATGCCGCGCTGCAAGGACGGGTCCAGGGGACGGCTGCGATTAGTCGTCATGTGCGGAGATTCTTAAACATTTCTCACGCAAAAGCGCGGCACCGGCGCCCGTGTCAGATCACAGTGTGGAATCGATCCGTCGAGGGGCTTGACGAGGCACGCGGCGCTGTAATCGACGCCGCGGCCGCCACCGGGCCACAAAACGCTTATTTGTGCGAACCTTTACCCCACCGTGTCGCAAACGTGACAGTGATAGCTCAGAGTTCACAACGTGATTCGAGTGCATCCGGCGCACTCCACGACCGAGGGGGGGCCGCATGAAGGCACAGGGACGAACGAACCGCTGGATCGGGGTCTTTCGGAACCAGCCCCTGACCGTTCGTCTGCTGGCCGCGGCCGCCGCCCTGCTCACCGCGGCGTCGGCGCTGGCCGCGCCGGTGCGGGCGGACAATCCCGACGACAACTTCATCGACGCGCTCAACCACGCCGGCATCGACTTCGGCGAACCCGGGAACGCGATGTCCGTGGGCCAGTCCATCTGCCCGATGCTCTCCCAGCCGGGCGGCAACTTCGCCGCGGCCGCGTCCAGCGTCTCCGGCCGGGGCATGTCACCCGCCATGGCGCGGATGTTCACCACGATCGCGATACAGACCTACTGTCCCGAGCAGATGGCGAACCTGGCCAGTGGCAATCTGTCCGTCCCGCAGATGCCGGGCATGCCCGGCATGGGGGGACAGCTGCCCGGCATGGCGGGGCAGCTACCCGGAATGGCCGGGCAAGTGCCCGGACTGCCGCGGCAGATCCCGGCCGTGCCGGGTATCTAACCGGTACCCAGCGGGTCGATGGTCCACGCGATATAGACCATCGCCGCGGCGACGGTCGCGGTGGTGACGAAGTCGATTCCCTTGCTGCGCACCACCAGAAGGCCGGACCGCTCGTCGGAGAGCACCAGCCGCAGCGCGGCCGCCAGGCCGACGCCGATGCCGATCAGCAGCGAACCGCGCCGCCAGAAGTTGGCCCCGACCAGTGCGAGTGCGGTGGCGAAAGTCAAGCCCACCAGCAGGATTGGCCACTGGGCCCGGACCACGGACCGCGCGCTCATGCCCGTTCGGCGAGCTCGACGACGTTGCTCAGCAGGAACGCCCGGGTCAACGGGCCGACACCGCCGGGGTTCGGCGACACGTGCCCGGCCACCTCCCACACGTCGGGGTGCACGTCGCCGACCAACCCGTCCTCGGTTCGGCTGACGCCCACGTCGACGACCGCGGCGCCCGGGCGCACCATGTCGGCGGTCAGCATGTGCGGCACCCCGACGGCGGCCACCACGATGTCCGCCTGCCTCGTGTACGCGGCGAGATCGCGAGTCCCGGTGTGGCACAACGTCACCGTGGCGTTCTCGGAACGGCGCGTCAGCAGCAGCCCCAGCGGGCGGCCGACCGTCACACCGCGGCCGATGATCACCACATGCGCCCCGGCGATCTCGACGTCGTAGCGGCGCAGCAGGTGCACGATCCCGCGGGCGGTACACGGCAGCGGCGCCGGAACGCTGAGCACCAACCGGCCCAGGTTCGTCGGGTGCAGACCGTCGGCGTCCTTGTTCGGGTCGACCCGCTCCAGCGCCGCGTTCTCGTCGAGATGCTTCGGCAACGGCAACTGCACGATGTAACCGGTGCAGTCTGGGTTCGCGTTCAGCTCGTCGATGGTTTCTTCCAGCGTCGCGGTGCTGATGTCGGCGGGCAGGTCCCGGCGGATCGACGTGATCCCGACCTTGGCGCAGTCCGCGTGCTTGCCCCGGACGTAGGCCTGCGACCCAGGATCGTCACCGACCAGGATGGTGCCCAGCCCGGGGGTGCGGCCCGACGCGGTCAGGGCGGCGACCCGTTGTTTGAGGTCGACAAAGATCTCGTCGCGGGTGGCCTTGCCGTCCAGTGTGATTGCGCCCACGCCTGACAGTCTGGCACGGCGGGCGACTCCTACGTCGACGGCAACCCGTCCTGCAGGCGCATCGCGAGACATAACCCAGTGCGAGCGGAATCGGCGAGTCGTCGCCACTGGTTATGTGTCGCGGAGCGGGAAGGTGGCTTCGCCGGGCTTGCGGCCGCCATTAAGCTCCGGATATGTCAACCCCTCCGGACGTGTTCAGCCCGGCCAAGCTCGGCCCGATCACGCTGCGCAACCGCACCATCAAATCGGCCACCTTCGAGGCCCGCACGCCCGACACCCTGGTGACCGACGACCTGATCGAATACCACCGGCTGCCCGCCGCGGGCGGCGTGGGCATGACGACCGTCGCCTATTGCGCCGTCTCCCCCGGCGGCCGCACCGAGGGCAACGGGATCTGGTTGCGGCCGGAGGCGGTGCCCGGATTCCGCCGGCTCACCGACGCGATTCACGCCGAGGGCGCGGCGGTGAGCGCGCAGATCGGCCACGCCGGTCCCGTCGCCAACGCCAAGACCAACAAGGCCAGGGCGCTGGCCCCGGTGCGGTTCTTCAACCCCATCGGGATGCGGTTCGCCAAGAAGGCGAGCCGTGAGGACATCGACGACGTCATCGAGGGGCACGCCAACGCGGCGCGGCTGGCCATCGAGGCCGGCTTCGACGCGGTCGAAATCCACTTGGGCCACAACTACTTGGCCAGCTCGTTTTTGTCGCCGCTGATCAACCGCCGCACCGACGAGTTCGGCGGATCGCTGGAGAACCGTGCGAAGGTGGCCCGCGCCATCGTCATGGCCGTGCGCCGCGCGGTGGAAAAGGAGGGCACGCCGATCGCGGTCACCGCCAAGCTCAACATGACCGACGGCGTCCGCGGCGGAATCTCCATCGAGGAATCGCTGACCACCGCCAAGTGGCTGCAGGACGACGGCGGGCTGGACGCGATCGAACTCACCGCGGGCAGCTCCCTGGTCAACCCGATGTACCTCTTCCACGGTGACGCGCCGCTCAAGGAGTTCGCCGCGGCGTTCAAGCCGCCGCTGAGTTGGGGCATGCGCATGACGGGCAAGAAGTTCCTGCGCGAGTACCCCTACCGCGAGGCCTATTTGTTGCGGCACGCCAAGCTGTTCCGCGCCGAGCTGACGATGCCACTGATCCTGCTCGGCGGCATCACCAACCGGGAAACCATGGACCTGGCGATGGCGGAGGGCTTCCAGTTCGTCGCGATGGGCCGGGCGCTGTTGGCCGAGCCCGACCTGATCAACCGGATCTCCGCCGACGGGGCCGCGCACAGCGTGCATTCCGCGTGCACGCACTGCAACAAGTGCATGGCCACCATCTACACCCGCACCCAGTGCGTGGTCACGGGCGCCCCCGATCTGCTAGCGCGCTGACGATGCGCGCCGCATAGCGGCGTGAGGAGGAAGCGGGCAATCCGACCCAGCGCGCTGACGAGAGCGGCCCCGCATACGCACATTTGGGGCTCAGGGTCGCCTTGGTTTCACGCGATACAGTTGGTTCGATGAGTGCACCAGCCCCGCCCGTCCTGACCGTTCGTTATGACGGGTCAGAACGCACCTTTGCCGCCGGTCACGACGTCGTGGTCGGGCGGGATCTGCGCGCCGACATGCGCATCACCCACCCGCTCATCTCCCGCGCGCACCTGTTGCTGCGCTTCGACCAGGGCCGGTGGCTGGCGATCGACAACGGTTCGCTCAACGGCACTTTCGTGAACGGCCGGCGGGTGCCGGTCGTCGACATCCACGACGGTCAGTGCCTCAACATCGGGAACCCGGACGGGCCGCAGCTGATGTTCGAGGTCGGGCGGCACCAGGGGATGGCGGGGCGCCCCCCGCAAACCGAATCGATGGGCATCCCGGTGGCCGCGCATCCGTCCGGGACGGCGTGGTCGGCCGCGCCGGCCGGCCCACCCGTCGCCGCCCCGCCCGGTCCCCCGCCCGGTCCGGCGGGCCGCCCACCCAACTGGGCGTCGCCGTCACGGCGGCCGCACCCCGGCCCGCCGGGGCCGCGTCCCGCCCCGCCCGGGCAACCGATGTATGCGGGCGGCGGGCGCGCACCGGCCGCGCCGCCGCCGCCCAACTTCCCGCCGCCGCAGCCCAAGATCGCCGGGGTGGCGTCGCCGCAGACCGAGCTGAGCCGCTCGGCCGCCAAGCCGCCCGAGGTGGCCAACCTGGCGACGAAGATGTTCCAGGCGCTCATGCCGTCGCGGTCCGGGGCGCTGCAGAAGCCCTCCGGCGCGCTGACGATCGGCCGGGCCACCGACAACGATGTCGTCATCCAGGACGTCCTCGCGTCCCGCCATCACGCCTTCCTGACCCAGACGCCGCTGGGCACCGAGATCCGCGACGCGCACAGCGTCAACGGGACCTTCGTGAACGGCGTGCGGGTCGGGTCCGCGGTGCTGACCGAGGGCGACGTGGTCACCATCGGCAACGTCGACCTGGTGTTCACCCGCGGCGAGTTGCTGCGGCGCACGGAGGCCGCGACCCGTTCCGGCGGCCTGGAGGTCAACTCCGTCTGCTTCACCGTCGACCAGAACAAGCAACTGCTCGACCACATCACGCTGACCGCGAGGCCCGGCACGCTGACCGCCATCATCGGCGGCTCGGGTGCCGGCAAGACCACGCTGTCGCGGGTGATCGTGGGCTACACCAGCCCCACGTCGGGCTCGGTGACCTTCGAAGGCCACGACATCCACGCCGAGTACGCGACCATGCGCAGCAGGATCGGGATGGTTCCGCAGGACGACGTCGTGCACCGGCAGCTGACCGTCAACCAGGCCCTGAACTACGCCGCCGAGCTGCGGTTGCCGCCCGACACCAGCAAGGCCGAGCGGGCTCAGGTCGTCGCCCAGGTCCTCGAAGAACTGGACATGACCAAGCACGCCGAGACCCGGGTCGACAAGCTGTCCGGTGGCCAGCGCAAGCGGGCCTCGGTGGCCCTCGAGCTGCTCACCCAGCCGTCCCTACTGCTCCTCGACGAGCCGACGTCCGGTCTGGACCCGGCGCTGGACCGTCAGGTCATGCTGATGCTGCGCCAGCTCGCCGACGCCGGCCGCACGGTGTTGGTGGTGACCCACTCGGTCTCGTACCTGGACGTCTGCGACCAGATCCTGCTGATCGCGCCGGGCGGCAAGACCGCCTTCTGCGGCCCGCCCGACCAGGTCGAGGCGGCCATGGGCACCCGCAACTGGGCCGACATCTTCGCCAAGGTGGGCGCCGACCCGGACGAGGCCAACCGCCGGTTCAAGGAGCGCGATCAGCAGTCGTCCCGGCCGCCCTCCCCGCAAAGCCCGGCCGACCTGGGCGAGCCGCCGAAGACCGACCTGTGGCGGCAGCTGTCCACGATCGCCCGCCGCCAGGTCCGCCTGGTCGTATCCGACCGCGGCTACACCATCTTCCTGGCGATCCTGCCGTTCCTCATCGGGGCGTTGTCGCTGACCGTGAAGGGCCCGCATCCCGGCCTTGGCCCGGCCGACCCGCTCGGCCCCGCGCCGACGCAGCCGCAGTACATCATGGTGCTGTTGAACATCGGCGCCGTCTTCATGGGCACCGCGCTGACCATTCGCGACCTGATCGGCGAGCGCCCGATCTTCCGGCGCGAGCAGGCCGTCGGCCTGTCCACCACCGCCTACCTGCTCGCCAAGATCGCGGTGTTCTGTGTCTTCGCGACGCTGCAGGCGGCGATCGCGACCATCATCGTGCGGCTGGGCAAGGGCGCGCCGACGGCGCACCCGCCCTTCTTCGGGAACTCCACCTTCTCGCTGTTCGTCACGGTCGCCGGGACGTGCGTGGCTTCGGCGATGCTGGGCCTGCTGTTGTCGGCCGTGGCGCAGTCCAACGAACAGATCATGCCGCTGCTCGTGGTGTCGATCATGTCGCAGCTGGTGTTCTCCAGCGGCATGATCCCCGTCTACCAGCGCTTCGGCCTCGAGGAGCTCGCGTGGCTGACACCGGCCCGGTGGGGCTACGCCGCAGGTGCCTCGTCGATCGACTTTCCGTCGCTGGTCAAGGTCAAACAGATCCCGACCAACGACCCGATCTGGCAGCACTCGAAACACATCTTCGTGTTCGACATGGCGATGCTGGCGTTCCTGTCCGTCGCCTACACCGGCTTCGTGCGGTGGCACATCCGGCTGAAACGCTGAGATGACCCAAGCCGCCGGGCCCGTCCTGACCGTTCGATCCGACCGATCGAAGGGCAGCTTCGCGGCCGGCCGCGACGTCGTCGTCGGCAGCGACCTGCGGGCGGACCTGCGGGTCGCACACCCGCTGATCGCCCGCTCGCACCTGCTGCTGCGCTTCGATCGCGGCAAATGGATTGCGCTTGACAACAATTCGTTGAACGGGGTTTACGTCAACGGCCAGCGGGTGCCGCTGGTGGACATCGAAGACGGCCAGACCATCAACATCGGCAAGCCCGACGGTCCACGGATCACCTTCGAGATCGGCCACCACACAGGCAGCGTGGGCATGCTTCCGCCCACCACGGAGTCGATCCCGGTGATCACGCCGCCCAGCGACGCGCAGCCGCCGGGCTCGCCGTCGACCGGACCGCGACCGCAGGCCCCGCCGCGACAGCCCCCGGCCCAGCAGCCGCCCGCGCGCCCTTGGGCGGGCCCGCAGCGCACCACCGCCGTTCCCATCGTCCGGCCGGACGCCGCGACCCGGTCGGTGCCGCAATCTGGCGGGCGGCCCGACTTGAGTCCGCCCACCCAGATCGGCCTGAGCGGCCAGGTGGCGGAGTTCCCCACCACGCGGGTGAAGAATCTGGGCCCGGATTCCCACCGCCCGACCGAGCGGCCGGGGCGCGCCGCCTGGATCGGGCGGGCGCTCGACAACGACATCGTCATCCACGACGTGCTGGCGTCGCGCCATCATGCGTTCCTCACCACGACCCCGGCCGGCCCGGAGATCCGGGACGCCAACAGCAGCAATGGCACCTTCGTCAACGGCGTGAAGGCCGCGTCCGCCGTGCTGTCCGAGGGCGACGTGGTGACCATCGGCAACGTCGACCTGGTGTTCTCCGGCGGCATCCTGGTGCGCCGCCAGGAGGCGGCGACGCGCACCGGCGGCCTGGAGGTGAACGGCGTCGACTTCAGCGTCAACGGCAAGAACCTGCTCGAGAAGATCTCGTTGACGGGCCGGCCGGGCACACTGACCGCCCTCATCGGCGGGTCCGGCGCGGGCAAGACCACGCTGTCGCGGCTGATCGCCGGCTACGCGACGCCGACCTCCGGCGTGGTCACCTTCGAGGGCCACAACATCCACACCGAGTACGCGTCGCTGCGCACCCGGATCGGGATGGTGCCCCAGGACGACGTGGTGCACCGCCAGCTCACGGTGAACCAGGCGCTGGGTTACGCGGCCGAGCTGCGGTTGCCGCCCGACACCAGCAAGGCCGACCGCGAGCAGGTCGTCGCGCAGGTGCTCGACGAGCTGGGGCTGACCCAGCACGCGGAGACCCGCGTGGACAAGCTGTCGGGCGGGCAGCGCAAGCGCGCCTCGGTGGCCCTCGAGCTGCTGACCGGGCCGTCGCTGCTGATCCTCGACGAGCCGACGTCGGGCCTGGACCCGGCGCTGGATCTGCAGGTCATGACGATGCTGCGCCAGCTGGCCGACGCGGGCCGGGTGGTGCTGGTGGTCACTCACTCCCTGACCTACCTCGAGGTCTGCGACCAGGTGCTGCTGATGGCGCCCGGCGGCAAGACGGCGTTCCTCGGGCCGCCCGACCAGATCGGGGCGGCCATGGGGACCACGAACTGGGCGCAGATCTTCGCGAAGGTGGGCGCCGACCCGGACGAGGCCAACCGGCGCTTCCTGGCGCAGAACAAACCCGCGCCGCCCGCCCAGACGGAGGCGCCCGCCGACCTCGGCGCCCCGCCGCGCACCAGCCTGCGCCGCCAGTTCTCCACCATCGCCCGCCGCCAGGTCCGCCTCGTCGTCGCCGACCGCGCCTACTTCGTGTTCCTGGCGCTGCTGCCGTTCATCATGGGCGCGCTGTCGCTGACCGTTCCCGGCCACACGGGTTTCGGCTACGCCGACCCCACCAGCGAGTCCGCCGGCGAGGCCGGGACGATCCTGACCCTGCTCACCATGGCCGCGGCGTTCATGGGGACCGCGCTGACGATCCGCGACCTGATCGGGGAGCGCCCGATCTTCCGGCGCGAGCAGGCGGTCGGGCTGTCGACCACCGCGTACCTGTTGGCCAAGATCGCGGTGTTCTGCGTGTTCGCCGTTGTCCAGGCGGCGATCGCGACCGCGATCGTGGTGGTGGGCAAGGGCCCGCCGAAGCGGCCGGCCGTGCTGCTCGGGAACGCGACCCTGGAACTGTTCGTCGCGGTCGCGGCGACCTGTGTGGCCGCGGCGATGCTGGGCCTGCTGCTGTCGGCGCTGGCGCGCTCCAACGAGCAGATCATGCCGCTGCTGGTGGTGTCACTGATGGCGCAGATGGTGCTGTCCGGCGGGATGGTGCCGGTCACCAACCGGATCTTCCTCGACCAGCTGTCCTGGGGGGTGCCCTCGCGGTGGGGGTACGCCGCGCAGGCGTCGACGGTCGACCTGTGGACCGTCGCGCCGGGCCCGCAGAGCCCGCGGGACAGCCACTTCCGGCACACCTCGGGCACCTGGCTGTTCGACATGGGGATGCTCGCGCTGCTGTCGGTCACCTACGCCGCCGTGGTGCGCTGGCGCATCCGGCTCAAGCAGTGACGTCAGCCGTCCAGGCGCAGGCCTTGCGCCGCCGCGAAGGCCACCGCCTGCCCGACGTCGACGCGGGCACCCGTCAGCGAGGCGGTCCGCCACAACGCGGGATCCACGGTCGCGCCGCGCAGGTCGGCGTCGTCCAGCCGCGCGCCCGTCGCCCGCGCACCGGACAGGTCGGCACCGCGTAGCACCGCCTTGCGCAGGTCGGCCTCCACCAGGCTGGCCTCTCGCAGCCGGCAGCCACTCAGGTCGACGCCCCGCAGGTCGTTACCGCCCAGCACCGCGAGCGTGAAGTCGACCTCGTCGAAGGAGATCGGCCGCATCCGGCACTGCACGAACACCGAACCCAGCATGCTGCACTGCGCAAAGGTGCTGTGCCACAACGAGGTTCGCCGGAAGGTGCAATTGCGAAACGCCGACCCGCGGTGTCGGGACTCGGCCAGGTTGGCGCCGCTGAAGTCGCACTCGTCGAACACGGCCCGCTCGGTGTCCAGCCGGCTGAGGTCCTCGTCGGTGAAGTCGTGGCCGGTGAGTTCCTTGTCGGCCCACCGCTCGGTCAATTCGCCGTCAGGCTGGCCAGTGCGTATTCGCTCACCGCGATCAGCGCGTCGGTCGCCGACCGGCGATCCCGTGCATCGACCGTGATCACCGGGATGTGCGCCGGCAGGGTGAGCGCCTCGCGCACCTCGGCGACGGGATAGCGCGGCGCGCCGTCGAATTCGTTGACCGCGATCAGGAACGGCAGGTTGCGGTGCTCGAAGAAGTCGACTGCGGCGAAGCTGTCCTCCAGGCGCCGGCAGTCCACCAGCACGATCGCCCCGATGGCCCCGCGCACCAGGTCGTCCCACATGAACCAGAACCGGCGCTGACCCGGCGTGCCGAACAGGTAGAGCACCAGGTCCTCGTCCAGGGTGATCCGGCCGAAGTCCATCGCGACGGTGGTGGTCCGCTTGTCCGGGGTGGCCTCCAGCGCGTCGACGGCGGTCGAGGCGTCGGTGAGCATCGCCTCGGTGCGCAACGGCATGATCTCCGACACCGCGCCGACGAACGTCGTCTTGCCTGCACCGAATCCGCCGGCGATGACGATCTTCGTCGAGGCGTGGGCGGGATCGGAGTACACCTCGGAGTGCGCCTCAGAGTGCCTTAAGGCCACGCAGCGTCCTTCCTATCAGTTCGTGGCGCTCATCTCTGGTCGAACGCTCGGACAACGTCCTATGCACCCGAAGGTAGCCGGACAAAACCAGATCGCCGACCAGGACGCGCGTGACACCGAGCGGCAGATCAAGCCGTGCGGAGATCTCGGCGACCGACGGGCTGCCGACGCACAGTTGAATGATCTTGCCTTTCGCGTCGTCGGGCGGCCACCGGTGAGCCAGCCCGGCCTGCAGCGTCTGGATCGGGGCTTCCACGGGAAGGTCGACGTCGGTGCCGGTCCGCCCGGACGTCAGGGTGTACGGGCGGACCAGGTTCCCTCGGCGTGCGGTCGGCTCAGCAAGGTGCCGGGGCTCGCGTTCGTCCATCGCGGCTCACGAGACGCCGGACCGGCGGGTGGACTGCACCACGCCCCCGACCCGTTCGACCAGGATGGCCATCTCGTAACCGATCTGACCGATGTCACACGACGTCGCGGCGAGCGTGGCCAGGTGCGAGCCGTCGCCGACGCGCATCAGCAGCAGGTAGCCGTTCTGCATCTCCACCACCGACTGCAGCACCTGGCCACCCTCGAACAGCTGCGCGGCGCCGGTCGCCAAACTGGCCAGGCCGGAGGCGACCGCGGCCAGCTGG